>NZ_JAMYNH010000022.1:0-75174 GCF_040318975.1 Mesorhizobium sp. M0983
GTAGGGCAGTAGGGCAGTAGGGCAGTAGGGCAGTAGGGCAGTAGGGCAGTAGGGCAGTAGGTGTCTATTCAGCCGACAGCTTGCGGATGAGAAGCCGCAAGAGCTTTCCTACGCTCTCGCTGTGAGGCATTAATGATTCGACTGCCTCGCGAGAGGTAATTCCAACCCGTTGCGCGATTAGAAGGTGTGTCTCCAGTTCCTTGAGTGATCCCTGGGCGATCCTGAGAAACTGCTGGTAGGAAGCTCGGCTTTCTCGGCCGTAACCCTCGGCGATGTTGGCTGGCACAGACGTTGCTGCCCGACGCACCTGACCCGTCAGCCCGTAGAGCTCGTCCTTCGGCCAGGTCCTTGTGACTTGGGAGATTGCAACCGTTAGGTCCATGGCTTGCTGCCAGACGATCAGATCCCTGTACGATGCGATCTTGTCCGTCATCCTTGCCCTACTGCCCTACTGCCCTACTGCCCTAACTGCCCTACTGCCATATTGCCCTACTCCCCTACTACACATTCAGCAGCAAATACTCCCGCTCCCATGGGCTGATCACTTCCATGAAGGTCTCGAATTCCGCCCGCTTGATCGCCGCATAAGTCGCTGCGAAGGATTTGCCGAGTAGGGCGCAGAGTTCCTCGTCGGCCTCGAACAGGTCGACGGCTTCGAGCAGGCCGCGCGGCAGGTCGATCTCATCCTCATTGGCGGTCGTCAGTACCGGCGGATCGGCCTTGATCTTATTGGTCATGCCGATCAGCCCGCAAGCGAGCGATGCGGCCAGCGCCAGATAGGGATTGGCGTCGGAGGAAGGAATGCGGTTTTCGACGCGCCGCGCTGCCGGGTCGGAGCGTGGCACGCGAAAGGCCGTGGTGCGGTTGTCGTAGCCCCATTTGTTGTTGACCGGCGCCGAGGCCGCCTGCGTCAGCCGCCGGTAGGAATTGACGTAGGGCGCAAACATCACCAGCGCGTTCGGCACATGTTTCTGCATGCCGCCGATGAAGTGGAAGAAGGCCTCGGTCTCCGAGCCGTCCTCCGCGGAAAAGACGTTCTTGCCGGTCTTCTTGTCGATGATCGACTGATGGATATGCATGGCCGAACCGGGCTGCCCCTGGATCGGCTTGGCCATGAACGTGGCATAGATCTCGTGCTTCAGCGCCGCCTCGCGGATGGTTCGCTTGAACATGAACACCTGGTCGGCGAGCTCGATCGGATCGCCGTGACGCAGATTGATTTCGAGTTGGCCGGCGCCCTCTTCGTGGATCAGCGTGTCGATCTCCAGGCCCTGGCTTTCGGAGAAATGATAGATGTCGTCGATCAGTTCGTCGAATTCGTTGACCCCGGCGATCGAATAGCCGGCGCCGCCGCCGATCGGCCGTCCGGAGCGCCCGACTGGCGGGGTCAGCGGGTAGTCCGGATCGGGGTTCTTGCGCACCAGGTAGAACTCGATCTCGGGCGCCACCACAGGTCTCAGCCCGCGTCTGTCATAGGCGGCAAGCACGCGCTTCAGAACGTTGCGCGGTGTGAACTCGACCGAGCGGCCGTCCTGGTGGACGAGGTCGCAGATGACCGCCGCCGTCGGGTCCTCCTCCCACGGCACCACCGTCAGCGTCGAGAGGTCAGGCATCAGCTTGAGGTCGCCATCGTCCTCCGGATAGTGGAAGCCGTTGCCGTCCTCCGGATAACCACCCGAGATCGTCGTCATGAACACCGCCGAAGGCAGGGCAAGCGAGGTGTTGGAGGTGAACTTCTTCGACGGCATCATTTTGCCGCGCGCAACCCCGGCCTGGTCGGGCGTGATGCATTCGATGTCTTCGATGCCGCGCCATTCCAGCCAGGCGCTGACTTCCTTCCAGTTCTTGACGCCACGTTGGTTTTTCACGAAGGCAGGCGTGCGGGCGCGTCCTCCGCGGCTCGACGGACGGACTTCCTTTTTTGCAGGCGGCATCAATCACCAGATTTGTTGCAGATTGTGGAGTATAGCCGTTGCCGGCGACCAAAGGGAAGGGGAGCCGGCTAGCGTGCGCCTCGATTACCGGGGGAACACAACGACTTCCGGATAAAAACATCCTGGTCTAGGGTCGGCGTCCCGCAACGCCGCAATTGAAGACGCCGAATGCAACACAGCCGCAAACTGACGACGATCGGCTTCGACGCCGACGACACGCTGTGGCAGAACGAACAGTTCTTCCGCATGACCGAGAAGCGCTTTGCCGCGCTGCTCGCCGACCACGCCGAGGAGGACTGGATTTCGGCAAGATTGCTGGAGGTCGAGAAGCGCAACCTCGCGGTCTACGGCTTCGGCATCAAGGGATTTACGCTGTCAATGATCGAGACGGCGATCGAGGTCACCGAAGGCCACGTGCCTGCCTCAACCATTGCCGAAATTCTCGCCGCGGGCCGCGAGATGCTCAGCCATCCGATCGAGCCGCTTCCCTATGCGCGCGAGACCGTGGAAAAGCTGGCCGGCGCCTACCGCCTGGTGCTGATCACCAAGGGCGACCTCTTCGACCAGGAACGCAAGCTCGCGCAATCCGGACTGGGCGAGTTGTTCCATGCGGTCGAAATCGTCAGCGACAAGAGCGCTGCCACCTATAGCCGGATCTTCAGCCGCTACGGCGATGGCCCGGAAAAGGGCATGATGGTCGGCAACTCGCTCAAATCGGACGTCGTGCCGGCAATCGAAGCCGGCAGTTGGGGCATCCACGTGCCGCATGAACTGACCTGGGTGCTGGAGCATGTCGAGCCGCCGGTCTCAGCACCGCGCTTTCGCCAGATAGCCAATCTCGGTGAACTGCCGGGCCTGATCGAGCGTATCGGCGAGATTGATTGATCAGGTCTGCAGTCGACGCGTCGCGGTAGAGGTCAGTTGCGGCCGAGCCCGACCAGCCGGTCGATCACCGGCTGCAGCCGTTCGGTGGTGATCGGCTTGACGACCACCGCATCGATGACGCTCGACAGGCCCAGGGTCTCCGGAGTGCCGGTCTTGACTGAGAGCAGGATCACCAACGGAAGCGATTTGCCTGACGCCCTTCGCAGCGCATCGATGCCCGACAGCAAGGCGTCGCAGTCACCGTTCTCCGCTCCGCCGTCGAGAACGACAGTGCCGGGAATCAGCGCGTGCAAGGCCTTTGCCGCGGTTTCGGGAGTTTCCGAGATCGGTTTGAGGCCGGACCGCTCAACGATCTTTGAAACCACGACCCGGTTGATCGGTGATTTTCCGACCACCAGCACCCGCGAGAAATCTGGGAGCATCCGCTTCTCCACGCCCCGGCTAACGAACGCCGCCTGCTTTGCAGTCTCGATTTCGCGATTCGCTGGGCACATGGCGGGGCAGGCCGTTGTTCAGTGTTTCAATGCAGGGTTGAAACTTGAGAGGTAATTGGCGTGAGATCGCTGCTCATGTCAAGCTGAAATGGCATATCAGGAGAATATCGCAAGAAACATTAAAATTAAAATTAAGTGCTTTTCTTTGCCGCCGCTCGAAAGGAGAAGTCGCCATTACAACTGGGCAGGCTTCAGCGAAGTTTGGCTGTGCAGCGCGAACGCATCAACTCGCAGCCGTAGCCGGATTGAAGCAGGTTGGATGAAGGCGAGGCAAGTCTGTCGCGAGCTTGTCGCATCGCCTCGCTGGACTATCCTTCCTCGTTGGCTAAGCACGTCTCTTTGAGCGACGGGAGATGACAATGGAACTCGTGACTCATAAGAAATTTAAAAACGGCCGGTTGATGCCATGGGGAAAGGGTACGGTCGTTACCGGCGCAAAGGGGTTTGTCTACCTTTCCGGAAATACCGCGACGGCCGAGGACTACGATCCGATCGGCAAAAGCGGCGGCGGCGCCATTGGCGACGCGGCAGCACAGTGGCGCGCAGTTCTCACCAACATCAAATCAGATCTGGAGGAGCTTGGCAGCGCGCTCGAGCATCTCATCCGGCTGACCTTCTTTGTTAAGGGGCCATTTCCCGATGGCGGCGTTCTGAGCTCCCCCAATTTCCGCTTGGACGTCTTGGACGAATTCTTTGCGGTGCACTGCCCGAAGCACTGCAGCTACAACAACCCGCCGCCCTCGGAAGTTATTGGAGTTGCAGCGCTTGCTCAGTCTGATCTTGTCATTGAAATCGTTGCATTAGCAGCTCTGCCGGACTAGGCAGAGCCGCAGCCTGCGAGGTGCGATAGCATGCGTTCAAAAAGGCGCGGTGCGGTAGAATTCATTAGTCGGGGCTCCGCTGTGTGACGATGACCGGGATCAGCAGATCGCCCCAGTTGCCATCGCCGCCATGGTGACGTGCCGAGCGCACCAGTTCGACCGAGACGCCGGCCTCGACCGCCTTCATCACCGACTGATTGAGCCTGTGCAGATCGTTCGCCAACATGCGAATGGTCGCCTGCTGGTCGACATTCATGCTGGTGGCTTGCTCTTCGGCCCGTTCCTTGACGCGGCTTATCGATGCCATTGGTCTTCTCCTTGTGTTGTCATGCCCGTTTGGGCGTTCCCTCTGTTTGTCTGCTATTCCGCTATTCCGCTGCCGGCCTGAATTGGGCGTGCTCGGTCGATCCATGCATGGCCGTGGTCGAAGACTGGCCACCGGTGATCGCCATCGAGACGGCGTCGAAATAGCCGGTGCCGACCTCGCGTTGGTGCTTGGTGGCAGTGTAGCCATTGGCTTCCGCGGCGAATTCCGCCTGCTGCAGTTCCGAATAGGCCGCCATCTGCCGCTCCTTGTAGCCGCGGGCGAGCTCGAACATGCCGAAGTTGAGCTGGTGGAAACCGGCCAGCGTAATGAACTGGAACTTGTAACCCATGGCGCCGAGTTCCTTCTGGAACTTCGCAATCGTCGCGTCGTCGAGATTCTTCTTCCAGTTGAAAGACGGCGAGCAATTATAGGCAAGCAGCTTGCCGGGATGGTGCTTGCGCACACCCTCGGCAAACGTCCTGGCCTGCGCCAGATCGGGCTTGGAAGTCTCGCACCAGATCAGGTCCGCATAGGGCGCGTAGGCGACGGCGCGGGCGATGCAGGGCTCGATGCCATTGCTGACACGATAGAAGCCCTCCGCGGTGCGGCCGGCGCCATAATCGACGAAGGGCTGGTCGCGCTCATCGATGTCGGAGGTCAAGAGCTGTGCCGCTTCCGCATCGGTGCGGGCCACGACCAGCGTCGGCGTGCCCATGACGTCGGCGGCAAGCCGCGCAGCGTTGAGGTTGCGGATGTGTGCAGCGGTCGGGATCAGCACCTTGCCGCCGAGGTGGCCGCATTTCTTCTCCGAAGCCAGCTGGTCCTCGTAATGGACGCCGGCCGCACCCGCCTCGATGAATGCCTTCATGATCTCGAAGGCGTTGAGCGGCCCGCCGAAGCCGGCTTCGGCATCGGCGACGATCGGCGCGAACCAGGTGTCGACCGACAGCCCCTTGCCTTCGGAAGTCTCGATCTGGTCGGCGCGCTGCAAGGTGCGGTTTATGCGCTTGACCAGTTCGGGCGCCGCATTTGCGGGATAAAGCGACTGGTCCGGGTACATGGCGGAAGCGGTGTTGGCATCGGCGGCGACCTGCCATCCCGACAGATAGATCGCTTTCAGCCCGGCCCGCACCTGCTGCATTGCCTGGTTGCCCGACATGGCACCGAGCGCGTTGACGAAATCCTCTTCATGGATGAGCTGCCACAGCCGGTTTGCCCCCATTTCGGCGAGGCTCTGCCGAATCTGCACCGAGCCGCGCAGCCGTCTCACGTCCTCTGGCGAATACGGCCGTTCGATGCCATCGAAGCGCCCTTGGGGCGCCGACGGGACAAGGTTGTAAAAATCGGTTATTGGTCACTCCAGGCTGGCTTTAATGCCGGTTTCGGAAACGCCGTACAGAAGGAATATGTGCGCCGTGTGCGTGACATCATTTACATGTCGGCACTAGGCAAGCGAGACAAACTCCGAAATTGGCCATGAAATAAGAGAAAACCTGTGTTGTGTTTGACTGATGAGAGCTGTAAATTTGTCATGATTGTAAACGCCGCCATGCCATCAGCGGATGTAAAATTCTTGTCAAGGACAGTCGATTGGCCGACCATAAAATCTTTGCCGGGCCGCGCATTCGTCGCATCCGCAACGCCAAGGGCCTGACCCAGACGGCGATGGCCGAAGGGCTCGGCATCTCGCCGTCCTATCTCAATCTCATCGAGCGCAACCAACGGCCGTTGACGGTGCAACTGATCCTGAGACTGGCGTCCGTCTACAAGGTCGACCCACATGAATTGCAGGGCGAGGCGAGGGGTTCGGTCGCCGATTTGAAGGAAGTGTTTTCAGATCCGTTGCTGGCCGGCGAACTGCCAGGCGACCAGGAACTCATCGAGCTTGCCGAGGCGGCGCCCAACGCTTCCGCCGCTGTGATAAAGCTGTTTCGCGCCTATCGCGAGCAGGCCGCGCGGCTATCCGATCTCAACGAGCTGCTCGCGCGTGAGGGCAAAGCCACCGCACTCTCCGGCGCCCGGCTGCCGATCGACGAGGTGCATGAGATTTTCGAACGCCGGCCGAACCATTTTACCGCGCTCGAAGAGGAAGCCGAGGCATTCACGTCGGTGCTCGATCCCGGCGACGATCTGTTCAGTGCGTTGAAGGCTTGGCTGCGGCGTGAATTCGGCGTCGTCGTCAAGGTACTGCCGGTCGCCACCATGCCCAACTGGCGCCGTCGCTATGACCGTCACTCGCAGCGCCTGTTCCTGTCCGAGCGCCTGTCGCCATTCGATCAGCTGCGCGAGGTGGCTATGGAGGCCTGCCTGATCCGCATGAGCGTTGCTGTCGCTGTCGAGATCCAGGCGCTGAAGCTGGCCACGGACGAAGCCCGCCGGCTCGCCCGTTTCGAGCTCGGCCGCTATGCCGCGCACGCGCTGATGATGCCCTATCAGCCTTTTCACGCCGCTGCGGTCCGCGCCCGCTATGACATCGACATGTTGCGGTCGCGCTTCGGCGTTTCCTTCGAGCAAGCGGCGAACCGGCTGACCACGCTGCAGCGGCCGGGTGCGTCGGGCGTGCCGTTCTTCATGCTCGAGGTCGACAGTGCCGGCAATCGCTTCCGCAAGGCGGGCAGCCACGGCTTTCCGCAAAGCCGCTTCGGCGGCGGCTGTCCGAAGCTGCCGGTCCATACCACCTTCGCCCAGCCCGGCCAAATCCTGGTCGAGGCCGTGGAAATGCCCGATGGTGCGGCGTTTCTCTGCATCGCCCGCACGCTCGAAGGCCCGCAGGGCTCGTTTGCCGAGCGACCGCGCCGCACCGCGCTGCTGCTCGGCTGCGACATCGGTTTTCGCGATGAGATCGTCTATGGAGCAGCGTTGCCGGGGCCGGCCGCCATCGGCAAGGCCGGACAGAACGCCACTGTGTCCGCGACGCCGGTCGGCCCTGCCTGCCGGCTGTGTGAACGCATCGGCTGCCTCGCCCGCGCCGAGCCACCGCTGACACGCCCGCTCGGCCTCGACGAGATGGTGACGGGACTGTCGGCGTTCGATTTTCAGTGACGGCAAACAGAGTTGCCGGGGATCGTGCCGCGGGCGCATTCTTCTATCGGCTACCGCTGCCTATCAGAACGTCCATTTCAATCGTCAGCGGCTCTCCAGGGCTCGGCGAAGCTAGCCCGCGCCAGACCTCCTCGCGCACGATGTGCTTCATATCCGGAGGAAGCTGGACATACTCCTGACCGCTCAATGTTGCGCCCTTGGCGATGCCGCTGAAATAGTCGTCGAAGGACGAGAACTTGATGGGCCGCGTTTCGAGCTGGACGTCAATCTTTCGAAACCCGGCGCGATAGAGCAAATCATGCAAGCATGTGGCGTCGGGGACGGAGAAGAAGCGATTTAGCTTTTCAGCTTTCTCAGGGGCATGGCGGGCGATTACCGCACCTATTCTGGCGAACAACGAACGCTCTGGCGTCGTTGTCACGCTAACTGCAGTCCAGCCGTTGGGGCGCAGAACCCGGCGAAATTCCGAAAGCGCTCCAAGCTGGTCCGAGAAGAACATGAGCCCAAGCTGACAGGTCACTGTGTCGAACCGACGGTCCTCATAAGGAAGCGCGTGAGCGTCGAACGTAGCGAGGGTGATTGGCTGGTCTTTCAAATTGCGTTTGGCGGATTCGAGCATGGCCGGCGAGATGTCGCCGCCAATCACGGCGCCGGAAGGGCCTACAATGATGGCAGCGGCTTGCGCTGCCGCTCCGGTGCCCGTTGCGACGTCGAGCACGCGATGGCCAGGCGCAATCCGTGCTGCCTTCAGCAAGGACGGGATAAACGAGTTCGTCGCACGGGCGAACAACTCGTCATAGCCAATCGCCGCCGTTTTGTAGAATGGCTCATCCATGGGGGCGCCCTATACATTTGCACCGTACGTCGAGCATGGGGCGTCTGTCGATGATCGGGCATCTCTGTGCACCTGTCGGTGCGCCAAATGGAACACGATGCTGGATCACTCCCCATCCCCGTCTTTGCGTTACGCGATTAAGGCACGTTTCTGTCGTCCGCTTTGCATCGTGCCGCCTCGAAACCGCCGACAGTCGTAATCATGACCGACATATCATCACCGCAGATCGCCGTTTCGCCTCCGCGAAATGAGGAGCGTATCGGTTTCCTGCTGGTGTTCCTGTCGGCGCTGATGTGGAGCCTCGGCGGTACCATTGCCCGTTTCATCGATGCCGGCGACAGCTGGACGGTGGTGTTCTGGCGCTCGGTCTGGGCCGCCGCCTTCCTGCTCTGCTTCATGGTCTGGCGCGACGGCTGGCGTGGCACGCTGAAGCTGTTTCGCGGCATGGGCCTGGCCGGCCTTGCGGTGGCGTTTTGTTTCGCCACGGCGTCGACCTCTTTCGTCGTGGCGCTTGCATATACCACCGTCGCCAACATCCTGTTGATGCAGGCCGGTGTGCCGCTTCTGGCGGCGTTGTTTGCCTGGGCGCTGTTTCGCGAGCGGGTGGCCGTGGCGACCTGGCTGGCGATCGCCGCCGTCATTGCTGGCGTCGCCGTCATGGTCTCGGAATCGCTCGATGGCGCCGTATCGCCGATCGGCGATGGGCTGGCGCTGCTCATTGCCGTTATGTTCTCGATCGCAACCGTCATCACGCGCCGCTTTGCCCATGTGCGCATGACTCCGGCGACGTGCCTCGGGACGATGCTGGCGGCCGCCTTCGCGGCATCGCAGGCGTCGGCACTGGGCGTTTCCAGCCACGATATGGGCTTCCTTTTTGCCTTCGGCGTGGTCAATCTGGGGCTCGGCCTCGCCTTCTTCGCCACCGGCGCCCGGCTTGTTCCGGCGGCCGTGGCGGCGCTGCTCGGCACGTTCGAGCCGATCCTAGGCCCGATCTGGGTCTGGCTCATTCATTCCGAGGTGCCGTCGGCGCGTACCATCGTCGGCGGTGCGGTCGTCGTCACGGCGCTCCTCGTCCATATCGGGCTCGAATTCAAGCGCCAGGCGCGGCCGCAGCGGGCGGGCGTCACCGGTGTGCCTTCGCCTAATTGATGCAGCGCGCGCGCCAAAGCGAGATGGACCATTGACAATGTCGCAGCCGCGCGGGCAGGCTGCGATCACGGCAACAACAAGACAGGCGTATCTTGCCAAGTCTCCATGCCGGCTGCATCGAGGCCGGACAACATCGTCGTCTCCCTGCGCGCGCCGTAGCGAAAGCTTCTGACGGCGCCGCAACACCACCAACGCCACGCCAAGTCTTCACTGTCGCCTCGTCGCCGAACCATAATGGCGCCGGCAATTCGCGCTTGTGGCCTGCCTGCAAGCTCAATACCCTGAAGCAAATGCCCAGCCGGGCGCACGCCGCGACGAGCTGGCGACGGAACACTCATCAAAGGAGAATAGCATGACCCGCAAAGCGCTCTGGCTTTCGGCGACTTCGGCGTTTCTGGCAGTTTTTACCTTGGGCGTGCATGCCGAGGACCGTGTCGTCAATGTCTTCAACTGGTCGGACTATATCGACAGTTCGATCATCGACGACTTCACCAAGGAAACCGGCATCAAGGTCGTCTACGACACCTATGATTCCAACGAAATTCTCGAAACCAAGCTGCTTGCCGGTGGTAGCGGCTACGATGTCGTGGTGCCGACGGCAAGCCCGTTCCTGGCCCGTCAAATCCAGGCCGGGGTATATCAGAAGCTGGACAAGTCGAAGCTGCCCAACCTTTCCAATATGTGGAACGTGGTGATGGAGCGGGTTGCGAAGTTCGACCCCGGCAACGAATACTCGGTCAACTACATGTGGGGGACCACAGGCATTGGCTACAACACCGAGAAAGTGAAGGAAGCCCTCGGCGTCGATAAGATCGACAGCTGGGATGCGGTCCTGAAGCCGGAGAATATCGCCAAGCTCGCCAATTGTGGCGTGTACTTCCTGGATTCGCCTACAGACATTTTTCCGACTGTGCTGAACTATCTTGGCCTCAAGCCTGACTCGACCTCTCCTGACGACCTTGCCAAGGCCACAGATCTCATGCTGAGCATCCGGCCATCTATCCGCAAATTCCATTCGTCGGAATACATCAACGCGCTCGCCAATGGCGACATCTGCGTGGCTGTCGGATTTTCGGGGGATCTCTTCCAGGCCCGCGACCGTGCGGCGGAAGCGAAAAAGGGGGTCGACATCGCCTACACGATTCCAAAGGAAGGTGCGGAAATGTGGTTCGACGAAATGGCGATCCCGGCCGATGCACCGCATGTCGCCGAGGCACACGAATTTCTGAACTACATGATGAGACCAGAAGTTATTGCCAAATCCACCAACTTTGTCTTCTACGCCAATGGCAACAAGGCCTCTCAGCCGCTCGTCAGCAAGGAGATCCTTGATGACCCGGGCATTTATCCGGATGACTCGACGCTGGCCAAGCTGTTCACTGTCGGTCCATATGACCCCAAGACGCAACGTCTCGTCACCAGATCGTGGACCAAGGTCATCACGGGACAATAGTGATCTGACGCGACCCCGGTGGCTGACTGCCGGGGTCGTTTTTCAGGGGCAGAATCAGGCACGGAGTGGGACATGAAATCGCTTGGCAGCATCCGCAGGGATTTCGCGCCATGGAACGATCCGAATGCCAAGCCATACATCCAGTTCGACAACGTCACCAAGAAGTTCGGCGACTTCACTGCCGTCAACAATCTGTCGCTGACCATCTTCGAACGCGAATTCTTTGCCCTGCTCGGGGCCTCGGGCTGCGGGAAATCGACGCTGCTCAGGATGCTTGCCGGCTTCGAGGAACCGACCGCCGGCCGTATCCTGCTCGATGGCCAGGATCTGCGCGGCATCCCGCCATATCGGCGGCCGGTCAATATGATGTTCCAGTCCTACGCCTTGTTTCCGCACATGACGGTCGAGAACAACATCGCGTTCGGCCTCAAGCAGGAAGGCATGGCCAAGGCCGATATCGACAAGCGCGTCGCCGAGATGCTGAAGCTGGTCAAACTCGAGCAGTTCGCCAAACGCAAGCCGCACCAATTGTCGGGCGGCCAGCGCCAGCGTGTCGCACTGGCCCGCTCTGTGGCCAAGCGGCCGAAAGTCCTGCTGCTCGATGAGCCGCTTGGCGCGCTGGACAAGAAGCTGCGCGAGGAAACCCAGTTCGAGCTGATGGATCTGCAGCAGAGCCTTGGCCTCACCTTCGTCGTCGTCACCCATGACCAGGAAGAGGCGATGACGATGGCCGACCGCATCGCCATCATCGACAAGGGCGAGGTGATGCAGGTGGCGACGCCGGCCGAGGTCTACGAGGCGCCGGGTTCCCGCTTCGTCGCCGGCTTCGTCGGCAATGTGAATATGTTCGACGGCAAGATCGCGGCTGGCGAGGCCGGCAGCGCAAGCATCGACGCCGGCAACGGCATCACCATCCGCACCGAAAATGCCGGCCGTGCCGCCGCCGGAACGTCCGTTACCTTTGCTATCAGGCCGGAGAAGATCAAGGTTTCCTCCACGAAACCGGCTGGTGCCGTCAATGCCATCGAGGGCGAGGTCTACGACATCGCCTATCTCGGTGACATGACCATCTATCACGTCAGGCTGGATGACGGTCAGGTGGTGCGGGCAAGTACCATGAACGCGGCACGCATCACCGAGGATCCGCTGACCTGGAACGACCGCGCCTGGGTTTCCTTCCGACCCGACGCCGGCGTCGTGCTGACACGGTAGGGACTGATCATGTCCGCTGTCACCGCCGCAACAAGCTCCTCGGCAAGCGCTGCCGGCAAATCCGCCTTGGCCAGGCTGGGAGCGGCTTTGGTTAGCCGTCTCGTCATCATCATCCCCTACCTCTGGCTGCTGTTCTTCTTTCTCGTCCCCTTCATCATCGTCTTTAAGATTTCGCTGTCGCAGACCGCGATAGCCATGCCGCCCTACACGCCGGTGCTCGATTTCCGCGACGGCGTTTCCGGGGTTGTCGCGTGGTTTGGCGCGCTCAATTTTGACAACTACATCTGGCTGACGCAGGACGCGCTCTACTTCAACGCTTATGTGACGAGCGTCATCGTCGCCGCCATCTCGACGGTCCTGACGTTGGTGATCGGTTATCCCATCGCCTATGGCATGGCACGCGCTCCGGCGACGATCCGCCCGACCTTGCTGATGCTGGTGATCCTGCCGTTCTGGACCTCGTTCCTGATCCGTGTCTACGCCTGGATCGGCATTCTCAAGCCCGAGGGCCTGCTCAACGAGCTGCTGCTCGCCACCGGCATCATCAGCCATCGGCTGATCATCCTCAACACCTACACGGCGATCTTCATTGGCATCGTCTACTCCTATCTGCCGTTCATGGTCCTGCCGCTCTATTCGGCATTGGAGAAGATGGACAATTCGCTGATCGAGGCCGCCAAGGATCTCGGCTGCCCGCCGACCAGCGCCTTCTGGAAGATCACGTTCCCGCTGTCGCTGCCCGGCGTCATCGCCGGCTGCCTGTTGGTGTTCATTCCCGCCGTCGGCGAGTTCGTCATCCCCGATCTGCTCGGCGGCTCACAGACACTGATGATCGGCAGGACGCTGTGGAGCGAATTCTTCGGCAACCGCGACTGGCCGGTGTCGTCTGCCGTTGCCGTCATCTTGCTGCTGCTGCTGATCGTGCCGATCATGCTCTTCCAGCGAGCCCAGGCGCGTGCCCAGGAGCAGGACCTATGAACGCTACCTGGAGCCGCTTCAACATCGTTTCGATCGTGCTCGGCTTTGCCTTTCTCTACCTGCCGATCGTCCTGCTCGTCGTGTTCTCTTTCAACGAGTCGAAGCTGGTCACCGTCTGGGGCGGCTTCTCGACGAAATGGTACGTGTCGCTGTTCCACAATCAGGGTCTGATGGACGCCACCTGGGTGACGGCGCGCGTCGGCGTCATCTCGGCCACCGTGGCGACCGTGCTCGGCACTCTGGCCGCGCTCACCCTGACGCGCTACACGCGCTTTCGCGGCCGGCTGCTGTTTTCCGGCATGGTGTTTGCGCCGCTGGTCATGCCGGAAGTCATCACCGGCCTGTCGCTATTGCTGCTCTTCGTCGCTGTCGGCTTCGACCGCGGCTTTCTCACGGTGACGCTTGCCCACACCACGCTGACCATGTGCTTCGTCGCTGTGGTGGTCCAATCGCGCCTGATCACGTTCGATCGTTCGCTGGAAGAAGCCGCGATGGATCTCGGTGCGCCGCCGGTAAGGACCTTCTTCCAGATCACACTGCCGGTCATCATGCCGGCGATCGTCTCTGGCTGGATGCTGGCCTTCACGCTCTCGCTCGACGACCTGGTTATTGCCAGCTTCACCTCGGGGCCTGGCGCCACGACGCTGCCGATGAAGATCTACAGCCAGGTCCGCCTTGGCGTGACGCCGGAAATCAACGCGGCGTGCACCATTCTGATCGCGGTCGTCGCAGTTGGCGTGATCATCGCTTCGCTCGCAAACAAACGCCGCGAGGTGCAGCGGCAGCGCGACGAGCAGGCGGCGCAGCGAGGTTGAGTTCCTGCTGCTTACTCGCCTGAAACACCGCGACTTATCGGCGAGATGAACGGCGTGCTCCAGGTGCCGCCGACGAAGAACGACGACTGCTTGGGCGCTTGGCCGTTCGTCTGCGTGGCAGCCTGGCTCGGCTGGACGATGCCGCCGGACAGCGCCAGCCCGCGTCCGGCATAGGATGCGATGCCGGAAAGCCAGATCTTGTATTGCGCGGAATTCACCTCGGCCTTGTCGATGCGCGCCACGCCGTTCGAAACGCTCGCCTTGAGCTCGGCCCCGTCGATCGGCAGCGTTCCGTCCGAGACGTCGTCAAGCGCAAAGAATCCACCCTGTTCGGTGTGCTTGAGGAACGCCGGCAGGTTAAGCCGGCTCAGCGCACCCGCGCCGAAGGTCGCGGACAGCGAGCCATTGGCGTTTTCGAAAATGGAGTCCCAGGTTCTGCCCGGCCCCTTGAGGATGACCGAAACGGTTCCGGTGCCGATCGGCACCAGCCGCGTCATCCCGGCCGCGGTGCCGAAAGCGCCGCCGTCGATGTCGGAAGCAAGCAGCCGGATCTCGACTTCCGTGCCGGCGGGCTTGCGGTCGAAACGGACGCTGCTTTGGACGTTGCCGCCAAAGGCGGATGCATCGGAGATGTCGAAGACGGCGAGGCCGTTCTTGACCTGGGCGGTGGCGGCGACGTCGGCAAGCTGGATTGCACCTGCCGTGGCATGCGCGGCGGACAGCCTGAGATCGAGATTGATCCGGTCGGCGAAGCTTGTGTCGATCTCGCCCGGGCCGGCGGCGCCGGCGGATGGTACGGGGGTAAAGGCGGAGAGAAACGATCTGAGGTCGAGCGTATCGAAGGCAAGTGTGCCGGAGATCACCGGCAGTGCCTCGCCGTAGGTGAAGTCCAGCGCGCCCATTCCGGGGTTGTTGTCGAGGGTCAGGGCCGTATTTTCGAATTTGATGCGCCCGGCCGTCGCCGTGATCTTGCTTGAAACCGAGATCGAGCCGATTGCCGCACCGGGCGCGATGCCGGCCTGCGACCATTCGAGCACGCGTCGCAGCGAAGGTGCGGCAAATTTTGCCTGGCCGTCGAAATAGCCGTTCTCCGACATGCTGGCCAGCCCGTCGAAGGAAAAGCTGGCCGGCGCCGCCTTGAAGGAAAGCGTGACCGGTGCTGCGCCGCCGCCAAACAGCACAAGCGGGTTCGGCGATGCGGCGTCGACGGAAACGCTTTCGCCGCGCCATATCCCGGTCGCCGACAGCGTCGCATTGCTGTTCATCGCGGCCCAATTCGCCTGGCCGCTCAGGCTGCTCAATATCTCCTGGTCCTTGCCGCCGATGGCGGCGACCACGCGGCCATCCCTGAACTCGACTGTGCCGAACGGATCTGCCGGCAGCTTGCCGAGATCCGGCTTGGCGGGATTTGTGTTGATCACCGCGCGGGCAGCATCGATCGAACGCGTAATGCGCCCGCCGCTCGGAATCGCAGGCAGGAAAAACCCGCTCGCGGTACGCTGAACCCTGATCGTCGGTCGCACCAGCCGCGCCGTCGAAAACACCACGTCGCCACGCAGCGCCGCCATGGCCGAGAGGTCGACCTCGACCCGTTCGGCCTCGATCACAGGCGGTGCATCCGTCTCTGTCCATTGCGACAGCGTCACGTCGCTCAGGATCGCCCGGAAATTCGGCCAGACCTCGATGCGCGGCGCGCCGTCGATGGTGACCCTGAAACCGCTCCAGGCGCTCATTTCCCACGCGATGCGGTCACGCACGATACGGGTCGAGGCGATCAACGGCAAGGCTGCAACGACCAGCGCGACGACGGTGACGGCTGCGCCGATCGCCCATATTCCGCGTCGGATCAAAGGTGATGGCATATCGCCCCGTATGCTTCCATTCCGACAAAATCGCCCGACGGGTGTAACCGACGGCTGACGCATTTCAAGTCTTTATGGCCCGGCGATGGCATTTGCGCACACCCTGACCGGCGCGGTCCAACAAAATCTTGCTCTGCTGCATCGCGATATGCATAAGCGATGCAGCCTGCGGAGGAACAATGATGGCCGACGACGCACCGCTCTGGATGCCGACGCAAGAGCAGATCGACGCAGCGCCGATGACCGCCTTCATGAACGCCGCGGCGAGCAGGGCCGGCAAGGCTTTCTCCTCCTATGCCGACCTGCATCGCTGGTCGATCGATGACCGCGAGACCTTCTGGAGCCTGGTCTGGGACTTTTGCGGCATCGTCGGCGACAAGGGCGAACGCGTGCTGGTCGATGGCGACAAGATGCCCGGCGCGACCTTCTTCCCTGACGCGAAGCTGAACTTCGCCGAGAATCTTCTGAAGAAAACCGGGCTTGGCGACGCAGTCGTCTTTCGCGGCGAGGACAAGGTCGAGCGGCGGCTGTCCTGGAACGAGCTGCATGCGCTGACCTCGCGCCTGCAACAGCTCTTCCTGTCGCTCAAGGTGAAGAAGGGCGACCGCATCGCCGCGATGATGCCGAACATGCCGGAGACCGTTGCGGCGATGCTGGCTGCCGCCTCGATCGGCGCCGTCTGGTCGTCCTGCTCCCCAGATTTCGGCGAGCAGGGTGTTCTCGACCGGTTCGGCCAGATCGAGCCTGTCGTCTTCATCGCGCCGGACGGCTACTGGTACAATGGCAAGGCGATCGAAGTCGCCGACAAGATCGCGGCTGTGGTGGCGAAGCTCGCCACCGTGCGCAAAGTCCTGATCGTCGATTATCTCGGCACGTCGACCGACGTCGCGGCAACCATCGGCAAGGCGGCTGCGCTGGAGGAGGCGCTGTCACCCTTTGCCGCCAGGCCTGTCAGTTACGAAAGGCTGCCGTTTTCGCATCCGCTCTACATCCTGTTTTCGTCAGGCACGACCGGCATCCCCAAATGCATCGTCCATTCAGCCGGCGGAACGCTGATCCAGCACGTCAAGGAAGAGCGGCTGCATGCCGGCCTGCTCGACGGCGATCGCTTCTTCTATTTCACCACCTGCGGCTGGATGATGTGGAACTGGCTGGTGTCGGGCCTGGCGTCGGGCGCCACCTTGCTGCTCTATGACGGCTCGCCTTTCTACCCGGACGGCAATGCGCTGTTCGACTTCGCCGATGCCGAGAAGATGACCTATTTCGGCACCTCGGCCAAATTCATCGATTCCGTGCGCAAGGCCGGCCTCAAGCCGATCCACACGCATGATCTTTACAGTGTGCGCACCATCTCCTCGACCGGCTCGCCGCTGTCGCCGGAAGATTTCCGTTTCGTCTATGAAGGCATCAAGAAGGACGTGCATCTCGCCTCGATCTCCGGCGGCACCGATATCGTCTCCTGCTTCGTGCTCGGCGTGCCGATCGAACCGGTATGGCCCGGCGAGATCCAGGGACCCGGCCTCGGCCTTGCCGTCGACGTCTGGGACGATGATGGCCGTCCGCTTCGCAAGGAGAAGGGGGAGCTCGTCTGCACCAAGCCGTTTCCGGCAATGCCGATCGGCTTCTGGAACGACCCTGACGGCAAGAAATACGAGGCCGCCTATTTCGAGCGCTTCGACAATGTCTGGTGCCACGGCGATTTCGCCGAATGGACCGCCCATGGCGGGCTGATCATCCATGGCCGTTCCGACGCCACGCTCAATCCGGGCGGTGTTAGGATCGGCACGGCGGAGATCTACAATCAGGTCGAGCAGATGCCGGAAATCCTCGAAGCGCTATGCATCGGCCAGGATTTCGACAATGACGTGCGTGTCGTGCTGTTCGTACGGGTGGCGGCCGGCGTCGAACTCGATGCCGAGCTGGAAAAACGCATCCGCGCGAAAATCCGCACCGGGGCGAGCCCGCGCCACGTGCCGGCCAAGATCGTCGCCGTCGGCGATATACCGCGCACCAAATCGGGCAAGATTACCGAGCTCGCGGTCCGCGACATGGTGCATGGCCGCGCCATCAAGAACAAGGAAGCGCTCGCCAATCCCGAAGCGCTCGAGCTGTTCCGCAACCTGCCGCAGCTTGCCGACTGAGCATGGAGCCCGGGCTGGGAACCGGGGTCATGGTTAACGAAATGTCTCCGCGGAATTTACCTAGATTTCATGAGTGGTACACATTGGTAAATTTTCCGGCGTGCCGGTAAGGATTTGTTAAGGCCCGGCATCGATAGTCGTGCGTAACTTGAGGGAGAAATCCCGTTCCTCTTAGCCCCCAGAGGATCTGATTCGCTCAAGCCCCCGTTGTGACAGCAATTCTATCATTCAAGGCGTCCCATTGGACGCCTTTTTTCTTTGCGCAGCCATAGACCTAACCGGCCAGCACGCGGGTCGAGGGGAAGGCGACTTCGACCAGGGTTCCCTCGCCGGGCGTCGAGTTGATGGTGAACCGGGCACGGTTCGCTTCGACCATCGCCTTCGTCAGCGGCAGCCCGAGACCGGTGCCGTCGCCGCGGCCGCGCTTCAGCGCGTTGATCTGCTTGAACGGCTTCAGCGCCTGCTCGATCTCGGACTGGCTCATGCCGATGCCGGTATCGCGCACGCGCATGACGACGTCGCCGGAGAGCTCATAGGCCGTCGACACGATCACCTGGCCGCCGGCCTGCGTGTAGCGGACGGCGTTCGACAAGATGTTGAGCGCGATCTGCCGCACGCTGCGCAGATCGGCCACCACTTCCGGCAGTCGCGAGGCGAAGCTGGAGCGGATGATGACGCGTTCCCGGTTGGCTTGCGGCTGCATCATCGCCACGGTCTCGGCCAGCGTGTCGTTGAGCGACACCGCCTCATAAGCCATCTCCTGCTGACCGGCCTCGATTTTCGAAATGTCGAGCAGGTCGTTGACCAGATCGAGCACGTGGTTGCCCGAACGGTTGATGTCGCGCAGATAGTCGCGATAGCGGTCATTGGCCACCGGCCCGAATTTCTCGTCCACCATCAGCTCGGAAAAGCCGATGATGGCGTTGAGCGGCGTGCGGATCTCGTGGCTGATGCGGGCCAGGAAATCCGTCTTCTGCGACGAGGCGCGTTCGGCGACCGCGCGCGCCTGGGTCAGGTCCTCTTCGGCGCGCTTCCACTGGGTAATGTCGCGCACCACCGCGCAGAAGCCGCTGTCGTTGGGCAGTCTGCCGATGGTCATGAACAGTGGGATGAAGCGCCCCTGCGCCTCGCGTCCGATCACCTCGCGGCCATCGTTCATCACGCTTGCAACGCCGGGCTCCGACAGCCCCTCGAGATAGTCACGCGCCGCGCGCTGGCTTTCGATCGCAAACAGCGAGATGAACGGTTTGCCGGTCACCTCGTCGCTGTCGAAGCCGAACAGCGCTTCCGCCGGACGGCTAATTGAACGGATCGTTCCGTTACGGCCGATCAGCACGACGCCGTCGGTGGCGGTGTCGATGATGGTGCGCATTTCGGCAATGCGTGCCTTGAGCTCGGAAACATCCGGCTGCGTTTGGTCGTCGGCGGCGCCATGTGGAATGGCTACTGCTTCGTCGCCGGAACGGCGTACGACCAGCATCAGCGCCTTGCCGTTTCCCCAGGGGACGGAGCGTAAAATCGCGTCGATCGGAAACTCCTGACCGTCGCGCGTCTTCAGCCGTAGAGCGCGGTCGCTGCCGTCGGAACTGCCGTCGTCGGAATAAGGGTCGGCAAACAGCGCGCCGAGCCCGCCGGCCTCGTCCAAGGCATTGAGCGTCGCATAGCCGGTCAGGCCGAGGAATTCCTCGTTCGCGTAGTGCAGCTGGTCGCCGGAATGGATAAGCACCGGCACTGGCAGCTTGCCGAGGATCGAGGTGTCCGGACCCTTGTTGCCCTCTCCGGCAAACGCCGACGGCACGAAGCCGTTTAGTTTGAGCGGTGGTGCCTGCGGCCGCCCGATGGGCGGCGCCGAGCCGGCATCGCCGGCTGCGGCTTCGCTGTCATCGGACCAATCTTCGCTGTCCTCGGCGTCGCGGAAATCCTCCGCTGTCATGCTGTCGTCGTCTTCGCCATCCCGCGGCGCTTCGGCGCCGATCGTTCGACGGTTCGTGCTGGGCTCGATGCCTTCCTGGGCTTCGTCGCTGGGTTCGCGGTCGGCATAGTCGAGCAGCGACCCGGAGGCAGGGCGTGCGACGGGTTCGCCGGCTTGCGTCTCTTCTGCCGTCTCGTCGCGCTGCTCGCCGTCGAGCCGGGCGAGGTCCTTCTGGTCCTCGGCATCGGCCTCGGGCGGTTCGGCCGCCTCGCTTTCCGGACCTGGCGCCGGCATTTCACCCTTGTCCGTCGGACCGGCTTTTTTCAGCTTTGGCTCGCCGGTCTTGCCGGCTGCGTCGACTTTGGTCGCGGTCTCCGCAGCCGGCTTCGGCTTTCCGACGCTGGGCTGTTCGTCTACCGGCTTTTCGGCCGGGGTGCTGTCCTTCTTGAGACGCTCGCCAATCTCGCGAAACGCGCTGCGTTCCAGCGTCGACAGGCCCTTGTCGTTGGCCGGCTGCCGGTGCTCGGCCAGCCGGATCACCTTGTCGGCAAAGCGCCGCTCGGGCTTTGGCACGATGGTCAGTGCCGGCACTTCGCCTCGGAACGGATCGGCGGCTTTCGGTGTCTCGGGGATAGGTTCAACGGCTTCCGGCCTGACGCTCGCGGCAGGTTCCTCCTCGGCGGCAAGGGCCATGCCGGCCGCGTCCGGATCGACCACCGCATCGCCGCCGCGGGCGACGCCGAAACCGCGAAAACCTTCGAAAACGCGGCTGCGGCTGTAGACCGGGAGTGCCGCCAGATCGACGGGTATCTTCAGATCGGTGCCGGCGACCGGCCACAGCACGGAGCGGCCGGACCAGGTGTCGCGCCGTTCGAGCAGGCCGGCGATCTCGCCTGAAGCATCGAGGCCGTAGGCGGCCGAAACGTCGCCGAAGCGGCGGCCGATCACGTCGGCGGCGGGCTTGCCGACGAGTTCGGCAAATTCCGGCGACAGGGCACTGAACCGGCCCTCTGCGTCGGTACGCCAGACGAAACGCATGGGCGCGGCCGTACGATCGATCACGCGGCCGCGGCCCTGGGGCGGGGAAGCGGCTTTGATCGCTTGTGTGGCGCTTTCCTGCGGGGCGTCCAGACCGGCCTGCGAAGCGGCGGGGCTGGCTGGTGTCTCGACTTCGCCGGGCACACCTGCCCCGGGCGGGACCTGCGTGTCGTCGCCCGCATTGAAGTACCAATGGTCATGCTGCGTCGGCGTTTCGCCAGCCGTGTGCTGATTGTCGGCCCCCGAAACCTGCTTGGCTGTGTCGGCAGGCTCGTGCTCCGTCGATGCGGAGCTGCCTTCGATCGCGGCAAGGTCGATCTCCGCCGCGCCGGTGTTGGTGATTGGCGGCTCGGCGATTGGCTGTTTGTTGTCCTGGTCCGTTGGCTGGGGAAGACCGCTCGGCGCCGCTGCTGCCTCGCTGCCGGGTTCCGCGACGGCGCGCTCGCCAACAGGGGCCCCGCCGTCAAGCCGGTCCTCGTCGATCACCACCAGCAGGTGCCGCTCGTCTGTCAGACGGGCAAGGCCTGCCGGATAGGAGCTGGATCCGCCCGGAACCAGGCGCTTGACGATGCGGTCGCTGTCGTTCGCCACGTCGGCGACAAGCGCGGCCAGCGTCTCAGGCCGGATGCCGAGCGACGAAAAGCCGTCCGACGCGGCGTCGATATTGCCCTTGGCATCGACAAAGGCGATGTAGTGGCCGTCTTCGGTAAAGCCGCTGATGGCGCGATCGGCGATCTCGGCCGCGCTGCGCGAGCCGGTCTGCGCCGCCGGCAACGCCAGCATGATTGCTTCCTCGCCATCGGGCATGGTCACCGCGCTGGCCAGGAAACCAACCGCGCGGCTGGTCAGCCCGGTAGCCAGGCGGACCGTGATGGCACGGTCGCGGCCGATCCGCGGAAAACCGCTGGTTGCCATGATCTGGCGCCTGGCGATCAGCGGCAATCCTGCCGAAGCGCCGATGATGGCTCCGATGTCGGGATAGCCGAATACCGCTGCGCCGGGGCCGTTGGCCCATATCACCTGCTCGAGATCTGCCGACAGAATGGCGATCGCGTCGCCGGCGGCGAACCGCAGGCGGACCGCGTCGAGCACGGCAACATCGAGGAAGGAGTAGTTTTCAGCCGGCATGCGCTTGGCGACTCTCACAGAGCGGGCAATTTGCGGTTAACGCTTTGTTAATAAAAGCCGACGGCGCGAAGGTCCACAAGTCATAGCGTGCAACCAGCGGAATCTCTAGGCGCGTGGTTAACGTCGCGAAACAAATAATCAATGGTGCGATGCAACAAACATGTTGCAATGCACAAAATTTGCCTTTATATTGCCACGATAGATGAACGAGACGGCTTTCTGTCAAAGCCGCTGCCGCTGAAAAGGATGGAAAATGTCCAGGACCAAGACCGCCGACACGATCGAAAACGTTGAATTCCCAAGCTTCGACGCTTCCAAGGCCACCGATCAGATCCGCGCCTTCGCCGAAAAGGGCGTCGAGCAGTCGAAAGAGGCCTATGCCAAGCTGAAGACCGGCGCCGAGGAGACCCAGAAGGCTCTGGAGTCGACCTACGAGACCGCCAAGACCGTTTCCAGCGACCTGTCGCTCAAGACCATCGCCGCCCTGCGCGCCAATGCCGAGGCCGGCTTCTCGCATTTCGAAGCCCTGATTGGCGCCAAGTCGCTGTCGGAAGTCGTCGAGCTGCAGACTGCGTTCCTGCGCAAGCGCGTCGAAATGACCGTTGAGCAGGCCAAGGACTTCCAGGCGGTTGCTGCCGAGGCGGCCGAGGACGTATCCAAGCCGATCAAAACCGCCTTCGAGAAGGCCGTGAAAGAAATTAAGATCGCCTAATATTTGAACACAATTTGGCGATGCATCAAAAGGTCGCATTTCGTCAGACAAATAGATGTGCGATATAGTGGTTTAAGTGAATACCCGGCGGGTGGAACCTCCTCCCTCTGCCTACCGGGGTGACCAGCCAGCACCTCCTCCCGCTGGCTCGTAACAGGAAAAGGCCGGCACCTCCTCCCGCCGGCCTTTTCTTTGTCCGGCGAAAAATGACGCGATGTCGGAGCGATCTTTTGCTTTGCCAAAAGCCTTGAATTAAACTCCGATAGCCCGTATGGACGCATCGCCGAACGACAGAGCGGGTCCCGGAGAATGAACGTTCCGTCTGGATATCGCTGGGCAAGCGTGCCGTTGTAGCTCAGATGGTTAGAGCGCCGGATTGTGGATCCGGAGGTCGCTGGTTCGATCCCAGCCAACGGTACCATTCAGCTTTCAGCCAGGTTTCTGACCAATAGCGCCAAGCGGTCTCTACGACCCTGGCGCGGTCACCTGCGATCCCGCCTGACGCGCACCGCGCAGGTGATCCGCAAGGGCTCTCAGCTTCGGCGCGATATTCCGTCGGCTGGGAAAATAAAGATAGAAGCCCGCAAACGGCGGAAAATAGTCGTCGAGGATTGGCACAAGCTCGCCGCGGTCGATCCAGGGGCGGAATGTGTCCGCCATGCCGAACGTGATTCCGGCGCCTGCAACGGCCAGCCGGATCATCAGCCACATGTCGTTAGTGGTGATCTCGGGCGCAACCGCCACGTCGAACTCGCGCCCGTCCTCGCCAAACTCCCACCGATAGGGCGAAACTCCCGGCGCCGGCCGCCAGCCGATACAACGATGAGCCACAAGCTCGCGCGGATGGGCGGGTGCTCCGAACTTTTCGAGATAGCGCGGGGCGCAGACGGCCATCTGTCGCTGATCGCCCGATACCGGCACGGCAATCATGTCCTGCTCGATCACTTCGCCGAGCCTCACGCCCGCATCATAACCTTCGGCAACGATGTCGAATTCCTCGTCGGTGACCACGATATCCAGATGCACCTCGGGAAATCTTTCTGCAAAGGACGCCAGCAACGGCCCTGACAGAAACGTCTCCGCGATCGACGAAACCGCGATCCGCAGCCGGCCGCGTGGGCGGTCCAGAAACTCCGTGGTGGCTTCGATTGCCGCGTTCACGTCGGCGATCGCCGGTGCGACGCTCGCCAGCAGGCGCTCGCCCGCCTCGGTCAGATTTACGCTACGTGTCGTGCGCTGCAGCAATGCGATGCCAAGGCGCTGTTCAAGCCTGAGGACGCTCTGGCTGACCGCCGAGCGCGTCACGCCCAGCCGGTCTGCCGCAGCGCGGAAATTGCGTTCCTCGGCCACTGTGACGAAGACGGCAATTGCATTGAGATCGATGTCCATTGGTTAGCTAAACTTACCATCGAGGTTACCAGCGGGCGGGTTATCGCGACAATGCCATGGCTCTATCTCTGTCGCAATGGCAAGAAAGGCTTGATCCTCCCGATCAAGCCGATGCCGGATGACCAAGGAGATAACCCATGACATCACTGCCTTCCTCCTGGAACCTGGATGGAAAAGTCGCCCTCGTGACGGGCGCGGCACGCGGCATCGGCCGCTGCACGGCGGAGCTGCTGCGTGCCAGGGGTGCCGGGATCGTGGCAAGCGATCTCAGCGACACTGTACGTGAATTGGAAGCCGAGGATGTGGCAACCCTGGTCGGTGATGTCGCTGACGAGGCTCTGGCCAGACGCTCGGTCGAACTCGCGGCGAAGCGCTTCGGACGACTGGACATCGTCGTGAACAATGCCGGTCGCACGCTCAACAAACGTCTGACGGAGACCTCGGTCGACGACTATGACCGCATCCTGCAGATCAATGCGCGCGGCAGTTTTGTCACCGCCCGGGCTGCGGTGGAGTTGATGGCCGCCGGTGGTGGTGGCGCGATCGTCAACGTCTCATCGATCTCGGCGGTTGCGGCCTTCGAGACGCAGGCGGCCTATGCATCCTCCAAGGCGGCAGTCGCACAGCTGACCAAGGTGATAGCGATCGAATACGGGCGCATGGGCATTCGCTGCAACGCCGTTGCCCCTGGCGTGATCGAAACCGACATCATGGAAGGCGTGGTGGAGAATGGCCGGGAGATGCTGCGCAGCTTCGGCGATGCGCATCCGATCGGCCGGATCGGCCAGCCGCAGGAAGTTGCCGAGGCCATCGCCTTTCTTGCCTCGCCGGCGTCCAGCTTCATCACCGGGTCCCTGCTTCTGGTCGATGGCGGCTACACCGCCCAGTGACCCCAAATAAGGCTGGCGCACTGCGGGAGCTCACCCGCACGCCATCCTTCACATCGTGAAAATAACCGCTGAACCAAAAGGATTATCTCGATGACCATGAACAAAGTTGTTCTGATCACCGGTGCCTCCAGCGGCATCGGTGCTGGCATCGCCCGCGAACTTGGCGCGGCAGGTGCAAAGCTGATGCTTGGTGCACGGCGCACCGACCGCCTTGAAGTCCTCGCAGCCGAAATCGAGGCAGCTGGTGGAATCGTTCGCGTACGAGCGCTCGACGTCACCAAAAGGGCGGATGTCGCAGCATTCGCCGATGCTGCGCGGGCCGAATGGGGCCAGGTCGACGTCATCGTCAACAATGCGGGCGTCATGCCGCTCTCGGCCATGGCAGCCATGAAGGTCGACGAGTGGGAGCTGATGGTGGACGTCAACATCAAAGGTGTTCTGTACGGCGTCGCGGCGGTGCTGCCGGAGATGACGGCACGCGGCTCCGGGCATATCATCAATATCGGTTCCATCGGCGCACTGGCCGTCTCGCCCACGGCTGCCGTTTATTGCGCAACGAAATACGCTGTCCGCGCGATTTCCGATGGGCTCCGCCAGGAGAGTGACGATATCCGCGTAACCTGCATTCATCCTGGCGTGGTGGAAAGCGAGCTGGCCAACACGATCTCCGACGAAGCCGCTGCCGCCGCCATGAAAACCTGGCGTGCTATTGCCCTGCAACCCGATGCCATCGCCAGGGCAGTGCGCTACGCAATCGAACAGCCCGACGATGTCGACGTCAACGAGATCGTCGTGCGTCCGACGAAGGCGGCGCATTGATGCGATCCACTTTGGCCGCAATGCTTACGGGTATTGCCGTTGCTGTAGCCCCAACCGGCCTGACCCTTCCTTCAACTCCAATCCTTGCGGAGGAATCAATGACGCGCCAAGATCACCCCTATGTCGGAATGTGGGTCACCGAGGATCGCCATATCAGGCACGAACTCCTGCCGAACGGCCGTTATGACGAAGCGCGCGGTGACCGCGAGAGCGCCTATCGGGGACGCTATGAAGTGCAGGGCAACCACATAGAATACTGGGACGATACGGGCTTCACCGCGGACGGTGAGTTCGTCGAAGGCGTTCTCTATCATGCCGGCATGATCCTTTATCGCCAGCGGTAGAGAGCCACCCTGAGACAAGCAATTCAGGGTTCCACAAGGCGCTATTGCATGCCTTGCATGAGGCGCTCGGCAGTTTGCACCACAAGGCCCGCCACACCACATATCTCCCAGCAAGCGCGGCGGAAAGAAGCAGGATCGCGGGCAGAGTCGACATTGCAAATGGTTGTCACTATATAGCGGCGGCTTTGACGGCTCGCCCTTTTACGTGGTGCCGGCGAGTGCGCGGTAAATGTGCTAGCTATTGTGTTATCTATTGTGATCTAAAACGGCTTGAAAACCGAAAAAAAGCAAATAGAAACAATAGCGCGGGTCAAACGAGTTTCGTCGAGAGAATCAGTCCTCAAGAACCAGAACGTGCTCCTTGAACCACCATTCCCTTCAGCTCTGTGGACCTCGGACAAGTTCGGCTTGCCGGGCGAAGCCGAGTCGGCTCGAATGGCAGCACGCATCTTTTCGAAGATGCCGACGTTTATGATTACCAATCGGCATAGCCGCTAGGGAAACAGCAGTATGAGTGAACACGCGATCGAGTTCTTGCGCGGGTGGATTGGCGAAAAAGTCCATTGCCAGCCCTCGCCAGCCAGAATCGAGAAGCAGGCCGAGACCCTCGCGAGGGAATGTGCGGCCAAAGCTGCCGAAGCCGGCATACCCCTGGAGGATATCCAGGAAGAGGTCGGCGACATTCAGGAGCTCATTGCTTCGAGGCTCGAAGAGGCGGCCGAGGCCGATCAGGACGAGCAGAATTCCAACAAGCCTGCCGGCTGACGGATCGCCCCCGGCAAAACCTGCCGGGCGATTATTGCCTGTCTGATGCAGTTGCGCGGTCTTATCGCCGCGCAGCCTTGCCAAATCTCTCCTCGAGCCATGCTTTCGGCAACGCCGGCACGAAATTGCCGTCGCGCCCGGTCATGTCATCATTGGCGACCAGCGCGTTGAGGATGGCTTCCTCCACGCTCTGAACGACGGCGTCGAAGAACGGGTTGATGTCGGCATCCGGTATGTAGCCGGCGCTGACCAGCTTGCCGGCGGCGCCGCGCGCCGCATCGGCATTGGCCGTGCTGACGGCGAGAACAATATCGCCGGATGAATTGTATCCATAGCCGCCGGTCAGCGCGACGCCGAGCGGCACGCGTTTCGCCAGTCTTTTCAACTGATGCGGCATGAATGGCGCATCGGTGGCGACGATCGCGATGATCGAGCTCTTTTCCGCTCGCGGCGTGTTGTCCCGGATCGCCGGTTCGGCGAGTTCCGCTCCGGCCCTGACGCCACGCACGACAAGGTTCCGCCGCGCACCGAAATTCGACTGGACGAAGCAACCGATCGTGAAACGCTCTCCGTTCCAGTCGACGCTGCGCGAGGATGTGCCCGATCCCGCCTTGAAGCCAAAGGTGATCATGCCGGTGCCGCCGCCGACGCTGCCCTCTTCGATCGGCCCGCTTTCAGCCATCTCGAGCGCCGAAAATACATGCTCGAAGCTCACATGGTGGCCGTTGATGTCGTTTAGAAAGCCGTCATAAGTCTCGCCCGCTACCGGCAGTGCCCAGGCGCTGTCGAGCGATTGCGGCAGCACCTTCTGCATCCAGCGCAGCGTTGCGTCGCGGCTGACGCCGCAGGAATGCGTGTTGGTGATGGTGATGGGAAGATTGAACGCTCCGAGTTCCTCTATCAGATGCGAGCCGGTCAGTTCGCCATTGCCATTGGCGCTGAACACGCCGGCGAACGCCGGTACGGCCAGTTCGCCCCTGGGCCGTGGCAGGATCGCGGTCACGCCGGTGCGTACTGGACCCTTGCCGACAACGGGCGGCCCGTCCCCTGAGATCAGCGTGGTATAGCCGACCGTCACGCCAGGCACATCGGTGATGGCGTTGAAGCGGCCCGGCGTGCCATCGAATGGGATCGCGAAGGCGCGGGCGCGCGGTTTGCCCGAGGGCGTCGCAAGATGAGGGTCGGTCATTTCTTCCTCAGAAAAGCGAACCTTGGCCGCCCGGCGCCTTGAGCTTGGCCGCGGGCTTGGCAACCGTCTTCGGCCGCGCCGTGCCACTGATGGCGACTGCATCCGCGGTGCCGTCGGCGAACTCCAGCGAAAGCGCCATTCCCGACACCACGTCCGTCGCATGCTTGACCACCGCGCCGTCCACATCCTTGACCAGTGCGAAGCCCCGCGCCAGCACGGCCTTGTGCGAGAGCGTCGCCAGCAACCGATCGGCCTGCGTCAGTTTTCCACGCAGACGGTCCAGTCGTCTCGAAATCGCGTGGTCCTGCCGCCGCGTCAGGGCCAGCAGGGCATCGCCTTGCAGTTTCTGCCGCCTCGCGATCGGCGCCGGTGACAGTCTGGCCGCCGTGCGCGAAAACCGCGCCCGACGCTCGCGCACGATGGCAAGGAACGCCGCTTGCGCACGGGCGAGGTCGCGGCGGGTCAGCGTGCGGGCTTCGTTCATGCGCCGCGACAAGGTGGCCGGCGTCAGCCGCTGCCCCAGAAGCCTGGCCCGCTTGCGCTCGACGCTGACCGACAGCGCCCGGCCAAGCCGGCTCGTCGCCTCGTCGAAGCGCCGCCGCGGCAGCGCCAGCAACTGGTCGGGCGAGGGCAGCGCACGGGCGGCCGCGCGCGCCGCTTGCCGCTTGCGTTCGAAATTGCGCGACACCGCGGTGTTCAACCGTGCGCTGAGACCGGCAAGCGTCGCTTCGAGGTCGACCTTGACCGGCACGGCGATTTCGGCGGCGCCCGTCGGCGTCGGCGCCCGCACATCCGCGGCCAGATCGACCAGCGTCCAGTCGGTCTCGTGGCCGACCGCGGAAATCAACGGAATGGCCGAAGCGGCGACGGCCCGGGCGAGCGCTTCGTCGTTGAAGCCCCACAGATCCTCCAGGCTGCCGCCGCCGCGTGCCACGATCAACAGGTCGGGCCGCGGGATGGCGCCGTCCCATGGCAGTGCGTTGAAGCCGTTGACAGCAGCGGTCACCTCCGCTCCCGCCATTTCGCCCTGCACCCGCACCGGCCAGACGAGCACATGCAGCGGAAAGCGGTCCTTGATGCGGTGGATGATGTCGCGGATGACGGCGCCTGTCGGCGAGGTGACGACGCCGATGACGCGCGGCATGAAGGGCAGCAGGCGCTTGCGGCCGGCGTCGAACAGGCCTTCGGCCTGCAGCCGGCGCTTGCGCTCTTCCAGCAGCGCCATCAGCGCGCCGGCACCGGCCGGCTCAAGATTGTCGATGACGATCTGGTAGTTGGACTTTCCGGGATAGGTGGTCAGCCTGCCGGTGGCGATCACCTCCATGCCTTCCTCTGGACGGAATTTCAGCCGGCTCATCGTGGTCTTCCACACCACGGCGTCGAGCCGCGCGCGATCGTCCTTCAGGCAGAAATAGGCATGGCCGGAGGAATGCGGCCCGCGATAGCCGGAAATCTCGCCGCGCACCCGTACATTGCCGAAGACGTCCTCGACCGTGCGCTTCAGCGCGCCGGAAATCTCGCTCACCGTATACTCGGTGGCGTTGGTGCGTGATTCGGATGCTGTGTCGCTCATCGGCCGATTGGGGGACGGTTGTTGGCCGCCGTCAAGGCGCCTGTATCCGGCCGCGTGTCATAACGCGATCCCATCATCTCGCTACGGCCAAAAAATTCGGCAGCCAGATAATCGCTGAACGCTCGAACTGCCGGCAACAGGCTGCGCCCCGAAGGCGACAGCAAAGTGATCCCAGCTTCTCCCGCCGTCCATTGCGGCAGGATGCGTTGCAATATGCCATTGCCTGTTTCGGCCTGGCAGAAATAGGCCGGCAGCGCCACGATCCCCAGGCCCGCGATGGCAGCCTGTTTCAGTGTTCCCAGATCGTCGCTGCGCAAGCGCGCCGTGAACGGCATCAGCACAGTCTCGCCGCCGGTGTTGCGCAGATTCCAGACCGCCCCGCCGGTCGGCCCGTTCAATGCCAGGCCGCCATGGCCGGCAAGGTCCTGTGGGCTTGTCAGTATGCCTGCGCCGGCAAGATAGATGGGTGCGGCGAAAAGGTGCCAGGGCGTCGGCGCGAACCGACGCTGGATCAGGCTGGAATCGGGCAGCGGCTCGACATGGCCGCGAAGTGCAAGGTCAAACCCCTCGTCGACAAGATCCACATACCTGTTGGTCGCGTGCTGGATGATGTTTACCTTGGGAAACTTTAAAAGGAACCGGGGTAGCAATTCCGCCAGGAACGACTGCGCCATGCCGATCGAGCAGGTGAAGCGGACCGTACCGCTGGGCTCGGCCAGTCGTCGCGCCGCGGCGCCTTCGGCCGATTCCGCCTCGACCAGCATTCCCACAGCAAACTGATAGACCTCCTGGCCGATATCAGTGACGGCGAAGCTGCGGGAGGTTCGCTGGATAAGACAGACGCCCAGCTGTTTCTCGAGCTCGATGATGCGCCGGCTGATGTTGGACTTTGATCGTCCAAGCGCGTGGCTTGCGGCAGTGAAGCTCTGTTTCTCGACCACCTTCGCAAAATAATAAAGATCGTTCAGATCCAGCACAGTCGCACATCGTTGCCAATAGAGGACGATACTTCCAGTTCTATGCCATTTTGGCTGTTTCGTCCAGATACTACCTTGCCAATTGCCGCGCTGATCAGCGGGTGCTGGGCTCCATTTGGAAAAGGAATAGGCATGACCGACCAGTTGAATATGAGCCACCACTCGAGCGTGGCTGACGTATCGGCCCGACCACGGTTTAGTCTGGTTTTGACATTGCTGGCTTTTGCCCAGCTTATTATTTCGATCGACTACAATATCGTTTTTGTCGCTTTGCCCGAAATCGGCCTGGGCCTCGGCTTCTCGGCGCAGACCCTGCAATGGGTCGTGAGTGCGTATGCGGTTGCGTTTGGCGGCTTCCTCTTGCTTGGAGGCAGGGCATCCGACCTGCTTGGGCGGCGGCGAATGTTCGTTTTCGGGCTTGTCCTCTACGCAGTGTCTTCGCTGGTCGGCGGTTTCGCCACGACGCCTCAGATCCTGATTGCCGCGCGCGCCGTGCAGGGCTTGGGCGGCGCTTTTCTTTTCCCGGCCACCCTGTCGCTGGTCAACACCACCTTCAGCGAAGGTCGCGAACGCAATATCGCTTTGTCCGTATGGGCCGGCTCTGGTGCCGGGGGCATGGTTCTGGGCTCGTTGCTTGGCGGCGTGCTGACCCAGGCATTCGGTTGGGAGGCGGTGTTCTTCGTCAACGTGCCTTTGGCCGGCATCGCGATCGTGGCGGCCTTTCCGGTGATTCTAGGAGACAGCGGGTACCAGTCAGGCGGCAAGTTCGATCTGCCGGGCGCATTGACGGCGACGGTCGGTACCACCCTGCTCGTTTTCACGCTCGTCCAGGGTCCAGAGTACGGCTGGGCCTCACAGGGTATTCTGGTCAGCGCTGCCGTTGGGATCCTGTTGCTGGCGCTCTTCGTGGCCATAGAGGCGCATAGCCGCGACCCGTTGCTGCCGCTGCGGCTGCTGGCCAACCGCAACCTCAGCACCGGCGTCGTCACCACATTCCTGTTCACCGCCACGTTCGGTTCTTTGCTCTATTTCCTGTCTTTCTACTTCCAGACAGTGCAGGGCTTCGGCGTTCTGCAGACTGGTTTCGCCTTCATGGTCCCGATGTTGGCCGTCTTGTCGGGCAATGCGCTGAGCGGTCGGATGGCGACCCGTCTGGGTACACGAAACACGCTCGTCATCAGCCTTGCGATCGGCGCGATTGGTACGGCGGCCCTGGGCATGGCCATGTCGGCGGACAGCACTTATGCCGACCTGGTCCCCGGACTGATTGTCTTCAGCCTCGGCGGCGGCATCACCTTTCCAACAATGTTCGCAGCCGCAGCCAAGGGCGTTGCCGCGCATGAGCAAGGCATCGCCTCAGGCATTGCATCCACGGGTCAGCAGGTCGGTAGCGCGGTGGGGCTGGCTATCCTGGTAGCCGTTGCAAACGCCGGCACCGGCGGTTTGACAGGAGAAGCGCTGCGCGTCGCTACCGCGGAAGGTGTGCGGATGGCCGTCTATCTCGCCGCTGCCGGTACTGCGGCGATGATCCTCGTCGCACTGAATTTCCGTCGTCATTGAGGCCGAACTTGCTTCAGCTCCGCGGTGGCGGGGCCCCCATGGCGCTATGAGACACGAAACCCTACCAGCCCGGCAGGATCTGGTTTGGCTTGGTCCGCTTCATCTTCGCGAAGGCGAGGGCGGCGAAATCGAACGTGCCGGTCTCCTCGCCGAGCGGCACGGAAATATTGTCGAGGCTTTCCGAAATATGGCGGGCGAGCGCGTCGACGATCTCCGGCCGCGAGGTCTGGCCGCGCATGATGCCGATGCGGCAATCGGGCAGGGCGCCGAAACCGTCGGCCTCGCCCAGCACCCGCATGCCGGGCCGCAGCGCGCATTCCGGCAGCACCGAGATCGCCAGGCCGGAAAGCACCGCCGCGGCGATAACGGTGGCCGAGAAGCTGGTGAACAGGATGCGGTAGTCGCGGTTCTGCTGGTCGAGCACGTCGGCGGCGGCCCGCCGCCAGATGCAGTTCGGCCGGCCGAAGGCCATCGGCAGGATCGGCTGCTCATGCGTCGCATGATTGGCCGAGGTAACCCACAGCAGCGGTTCGCGCCGCACCACTTCCGATTGGCCGCGCGCGTCATTGTGCGTCACCAGCGCCAGGTCGAGATTGCCGCGCTTGATGTGTTCGACCAGTCCCGGCGTCGGTTCGCAGATAACGGTCAGTTCGACATGCGGGTTGGAACGGGCAAACCGCGCCATGATCTCGGGCAGGAAGCGATCGGCATAGTCGTCCGGCGTGCCGATGCGGATGGTGCCTTCGAGCCGGCGGTCGTCGAAGGCGGCCAGTGTTTCCTTGTTGAGATAGAGCAGCCGCCTTGCGTAGGAGAGCAGTCTGTCGCCTTCCTCGGTCAGCCGGTTGGTGCGGCCGTCTTTTTCGAACAGCGGCTTGCCGATCCGCTCTTCGAGCCGCCGCATCTGCATCGACACTGCAGACTGGGTGCGATGCACGGCTTCCGCCGCGCGGGTAAAGCTGCCGGTGTCGACAATCGAGATGAAGGTCTGCAACTGATCGAGATCGAGCGGCGCTTTCATCGGTCTAATCCATCATTGATGTTGATGCTAAAGATTAGAAACATTCGTTGGATTAATCAATCGCGCCGTGGCAAATTCCGACTGTCCACATGAAGGCATGTGAATCGAAGCCGGAACGGCCGCTGTCGCCAGCGCCCGATCGACTGGTTTCGCTTGTTCGAATGTGAAGGAGACCGACATGGCTACGTTTGATTTCGCTACCGAGACCTCGCGCATCACCTCGCGTCCGGCCGTTGCGACGCGCGTGGCCAATGCCGCTGCCAATGTTTACCGCGCCTGGAAAAACCGTCGCGCCTTTTATCGCCTCGGCGAGATGTCGGATGCCGAGCTCGCCGACATCGGCCTGACCCGCGCCGACCTGCACGTCGCTGTCGGTGTGCCCTTTGGCCGCGATCCGACCGAGAGGCTTCGCGTCATCGCGGTCGAGCGCGCCGAAACGATCGAGGATATTGCCCGCAAGGTGGCCTGATCGCACAAATTCGCGATTTTGGTCGCATTGAACCTTTTTGAGGCACGAAGCCACCAAGTTACGCAGGCTCCCCACTCCCTGCCGGATCCCCCCGGCCAGCCTGCGCGCTGCCCGGTCCTCCCAGGACCGGGCTTTCTTTTTTGGGCGGCACTGATGATTGGATGCCGGTGTCTAGTCTACCGCCGGCCCATACCCTGCTTGAACTGGTCGAAGATCGACTCCATGCCTTTCTGGTAGTCGTCGCGCTGCTGGGCACCCGTCTCGAACATCTTGCCGAACAGGTCGTCGAACGGATTTCTCGGCCTGCCGCTCGGATTGGCCTGCGGCTGCGGCGCCTGGGGCTGCTGGGGCGCCTGACGCGCCTGCGGCTGCGGTTGTTGCGCACCACCGCCGAACATGTCCTGCAGTACTTTGCCGAGCGGATTGTCACCATAAGGGTTCTGTGTCTGCTGGGGCTGGTTCTGCGGCTGCTGCGGCTGTTGCGCGCCGCCGCCGAACATGTCCTGCAGCACCTTGCCGAGTGGATTGTCGCCATAAGGGTTCTGTGTCTGCTGCGGCTGGGTTTGCGGCTGCTGCCCGCCGCCGAACATGTCCTGCAACAGCTTGCCGAGCGGGTTGTCGCCGTAAGGGCTCTGCGTCTGTTGCGGCTGCTGTGCGCCGCCGAACATATCCTGCAGGACCTTGCCGAGCGGATTGTCCGCCGGGCCTGCAGGCTGAGGGGCCGGCGCCTGGCTGCCGCCGCCCGCCTGCCACATCATCTGCTCGATGAGCTCGCCGAGCGGATTGCCGCCGCCGGGCCCACCCCCTGCCGCATGCATCTGCCCGCCTAACTGGTTGGTGGTCTGCTTGAACAGCCCGCCCATCATCATCGAGGCAATTGCCGGCAGCATCTGCTGCAACACCCGCTGGCTGACACCGCTCGCCTGCGCGGCCTGGCTGGCGACGGCGCGTGACAGATCCTTCGAGCCGAACAAATGCCCCAGAATTCCGTTGCCTTCATCGAGGCCCTGCGGCGAGAAGGCCCGGCTTGCATCCTCGAAATATTTGGCGTGCTGGCCGCTGGCCATCGCCGTCATGAAGGAGCCGAGTCCATAAGGGTCCGCTGTGTTGCGCTTCAGCCCCTGCGAAAAGGCCGGCAGCAGCGCCGCGACCGCCGCCTGCGTCTGCTGCTGCGAAAGCCCGAACTGCTGGGCCAGCGCCTGCATGCCATTGCCGTTCTGGGGCTGTGCCAGAATATCGAACAAGGAAGGCATTGTTTTCTCCTCCGGCAAATCCTCGTTTGGAGAAGCCTAGTTCGTTTCCATCACTGATTGAAGCGAATTTGCCGGACCGTGGCTCATGCGGATAGCGAAGCGTTAATACGCGTATTCCATGAACACCGGCTCGATCGAGCCGCCCCAGCGTGTGTGGTAGGCCGACAGCATCTCTTCGGCGCTGGTCGTGCCGCGCGCGACGACCTCGTCGAGCGTGTTGAGGAACGAGGTCTCGTCATAGCCGTCGCGGTTCTTGCGGCCGCGGTTCTTCAGTCCCATGCGCGAGATGACGAGCACGTCGCGGGCGATCTCGCGCAACGTCGTGTTGCGGAAGGGCGCTGAAATGCCCTGTTCCGGCACTGCGTTGCGCATTGCCAGCACTTCGTCATAACTCCAGCTCGAAGTCAGCGCCTCGGCCGCGTCGAGCGCAGCCGCATCGTAGAGCAGCCCGACCCAGAAGGCCGGCAGCGCGCAGATGCGCCGCCACGGCCCGCCATCGGCGCCGCGCATTTCGAGAAAGCGCTTCAGCCGCACGTCCGGGAACAGCGTCGACAGATGGTTCGCCCAGTCGCCCATCGTCGGCAGCCCGTCCGGCAGTTCGTTATGGGCAGCACCTGCCATGAACTGGCGGAAGGTGATGTGCGTCATGTCATGGTACTGGCCGTCGCGGATGACGAAATACATCGGCACGTCGAGCGCCCATTCGACATAATCGGCAAAGCCGAAATCGGGCGAGAAGCAGAATTCGAGCAGGCCGGAGCGCCGGTTGTCGGTGTCGCGCCAGATCTCGCCGCGCCAGCTCTGCAGGCCGTTCGGCCGACTTTCGGTGAAGGGCGAGTTGGCAAACAGCGCCGTCGACAGTGGCTGCAATTTCAGCGACACCTGCATCTTGCGGCGCATGTCGGCTTCGCTCTCGAAGTCGAGGTTCACCTGGATGGTGCAGGTCCGGTACATCATGTCGAGGCCCTTGGTACCGACCTTGGGCATGTAGCGGGTCATGATCTCGTAGCGCGATTTCGGCATTTTCGGCGTCTCGGCCAGCGACCATTTCGGGCTGCCGCCAAGGCCGAGAAAACGAATGCCCATCGGTTCGGCGATCTCGCGTACCTGCGCCAGATGCGCATTGCCTTCGCGGCAGGTCTGGTGGATCGTCTCCAGCGGCGCGCCGGACAGCTCGAACTGGCCGCCGGGCTCCAGCGAGATCGCGCCCTGGCCGGTCGGCTCGACCAGGCCGATGATGCGGCCGGCATCCATGATCGGGTCCCAGCCGAGTTTGTCCTGCATGCCTTCGAGGATGGCGCGGATACCGCGCTCGCCGCCATAGGGCACCGGCGCTTTGCCGTCGATGTAGAACGGGAATTTCTCGTGCTCGGTGCCGATCCGCCATTTGTCGCGCGGCTTGTTGCCTTCGGCCAGATGCTCGACGAGTTCGTCGACGCTTTCTATCGGCCGGAAATCGGTAGTATCGCGCGCCATAACAGCCCTCCGCACATGACCCCGAAAATCGGCTTCGATTTTCGGAAAGGATCATGTGCCCAATCAATATGCTACAGCGTCCTTTGCGCGCCCGAAAGGACGCGCTGCGCTGCAGAGCGGCCGGACGACCGCCGGCGCTAGATGGACGAAATGTCAGTAGCCGATCAAGCGAAAAATCCTGAGCCAGAGGGTAACGGGAATTGATCACCAATCGCCGATTGTCGCCTGGATCAGCGCCAGTGCCGCCACCGCCGCCGTATCCGCTCGCAGGATGCGCGGCCCGAGCGGAATGGCGGTAACGAAGGGCAGCGCTCTCAGCATCCCGCGTTCCTCGTCGGAAAAGCCGCCCTCCGGCCCGACCAGCAGCGCGAGCTTGTTCTCCCGCACCGCCTGCAATGCCGGCAGGGGATTGTTGGTGGCGGCATCCTCGTCGCAGAAGATCAGCCGCCGCTCACGATCCCAGTTGCCGAGCAGGCGCTCGAATTTTTCCGCTTCGCGCACATCCGGTACCGCCAATATGCCGCATTGTTCGGCCGCCTCGACGACATTGGCGCGCAGGCGCTCGATGCCGGGTCTTGCCACTTGCGTATGCTGGGTGATGACCGGCTGCAGGGTGCCAGCGCCCATCTCCACCGCCTTTTGCACGAGGTAGTCGAGCCGTCCTTGCTTCAGCGGCGCGAAGCAATAGACGAGATCGGGCAGTGGCGGCTGCGGCCGCTGCAATTCCAGCACCTTCAGGCGCAACGCCTTCTTCGATTTCGCGGCGATCGCCGCCGACCATTCGCCGTCGCGGCCGTTGAACACCAGAACCTCGGCGCCTTCGCCGAGCCGCAGCACATGGGAGAGATAATGGCTCTGCTGCGGGCCGACCTCGAACTCGGTATCCGGTCCAAGCTCGTCCGGCACGAACAGCCGCTGCATCTTGTAATTGGCGCGCATCGCCGAGGAATGCGGCAACGTCACCCTCGGCGTCAAGCCTCGGCGGAAGGATGCCAGACAGGCTCGTAGCCTTGCTGCAGCACCGAAACAGTTGTCGCCGGCGTGAGCATGTGGATTGGACCGTCGGTAAAACCGCCGAACCCCACCGGTTCGCGATAGCCGCCGAAACTCCAGGACAGCGCGGCGCCGTCAAACAGGGCGTACGCCCTGTTTCCTGACGAGATCATCGTGCCGTCCGGCAAGTCCGCAAGCGCCTCCGGTTCCAGTCTCGGCGCCGGTCCGCCCGATGCCAGGCGCTCCTTGTGCAGGCGCTTGTCGAGTTGCGGCGCGCGCGGCTCGGCAATGCCGAAGGCGTCGCCGAAGCGCTGGACAAAATCCCTGGCTCGCTCGCGCCGGCAGAAAAAGCACGGCCGGTGCCCGGCCGCCAGCGCCGTCACCTCGTCGAGGAAAAACAGTTCGGTCCAGCCGGCCTTGCCGCCCAATTGGTCGTCGCTTTGCCGGTTGCGCCCCATCGGCTCGCGCCGCACATTGCGGAATTCGCAGACGCAGATGATCCAGGCTTGCAGCGCCCAGCGCTTCTTCAACAGCGTTCTCGTCTCGGCGTCGTGAATGATGCCGCGATTGCCCATGAACAGGCCGCGCTCCGGCACGGCATGGATGGCGCCGAACGGATCGACCCGGTTTTGCAGTGGCATAGGCGTTCCTTGTTGGCTGCGATGCTGGCGCCATGATATCGCTCGCTGCATCTATTTCATGTCAGCAGGTTTCGATGCGGGTCTTGGTCGTCCAGAACTTCGACAATGAGGGCCTTGGCCAGATCGGCGCGGCGCTTGTCGAGGCCGGCGCCGATATCGACCTGCGCCGGCCCTATCGCGGCGACGCGCTGCCGCAAGATAGCGGCGGGCATGACGCCATGGTGGTGCTCGGCGGCGCCCAGAATGCACTGGACGACGAGCTCTGTCCTTATTTTCCGGGCCTGCTCGACCTGACGCGCGATTTTGCCGAGAGGGATCGCGCGGTGCTCGGCATCTGCCTTGGCGGCCAGTTGGTCGCGCGCGCCTTTGGCGGCGAGAACCAGATCGGCGGTGCCTCGGAGTTCGGCTGGCACGAGGTCGCGCTCACCGCGGCCGCGAACGCCGATCCGGTGCTCGCCGCCTTGCCCGAAAAATTCCCGATCTTCGAATGGCACGACGACACCTTTGTCTTGCCTGAGAGGGCCGTGCGGCTGGCCGGCAACGCCGTCGCCGAGAACCAGGCGTTCCGCATCGGCCGCGCCGTCTATGGCTTCCAGTTCCATTTCGAGGCCGACCGGCCGATGGTTCGCGACTGGAGCACCTCCTTCGCACCGCTGATTGCCGAGCGGCATCCTGAATGGGCAGGTCGGCTCGACGATGAAATGGCCCGCAACGGACCGCAAGCCGATGCCGCCGGCCTGGCCATCGCCCGCGCCTGGGTGGCGACGATCTGACGACTCATACAGCCAACGTTGCCTATTTGGCGACGTTGCATATTTGGCACGCGGCGCCAAATCCGCCGGGGATAACGCGTTTCATCCTTGGCCTGTGTCAATCCGCTAGCCTAAAAGGCGCCGCTCTGCATCTTCCGTGCAACCGCGATGAACCTATCCTGTGACCCGCGCGACACACCGCCGATACAGAACATGCCTAGAAGCGCGAAACCGTCAGACATTTGCGACGAATTTTGCGTTTCAACGCATTGGTAACCCGCTCGTGTATAGATGCAGGAAGCTCAACAAGAGATGACGTCCGTGAAAGCAGCCTTTTTGTCCTTTGCCATGTTGTCGGCCATTGTCTTGTGCGGCCTCGGCATTTATTCCGCCGACGCAGCCAACAACCACAATGCCGTCGACGGCTACGGCGTCACCGCCGCGCTTCGCTAGACCCTCTGCTCATAACCCCACGCCTTCCCTAAGCCCGCTCACCCGTGACTGTCAGGATATGCTTGTCCGCGCCGTCCACGACGAGCGCGGTGAGGTTTCCCGACTGCCAGGCGAGGGTGTCGACATTGACGCGGTTGCCTGTGATCTCGGGCTTGGGCACCGGCGTATGGCCGTGCACCACGATCTTGGGATGAAGACCGGTGTGATCGTGGAAGACCTCGCGGATCCAGATCAGGTCCTGCGGGCTCTGGCTTTCCAGCGCAATGCCGGGCCGGATGCCGGCATGGCAGAAGAAGAAATCGCCGAACGTCACTGAAAAGGGCAGCGAGCGCAGGAATTCGACATGGTTCTGCGGCACCGCCTCGACCAGTGCGGCGTGCCCTTGCCGCAATGCCGCATCGGCGCGGCCAAACCAGGCGCTGCTCCCACCGAGTGACACACCATACGACAGCGCCGTCTGGATGCCGCCATAGCGCATGAACAGCCCGTCCGGATCGGGGACATCGAGAAAATCGAGAAAGCCGAGATCATGATTCCCGGCCAGCATCAGGTGACGCGGATCGCGTTTTTGCGCGTCGATCAGGAAATCGATGACGCCTTTGGAGTCCGGGCCGCGGTCGACATAGTCGCCGAGATGGATCACGCGCCAATCGGCCGACGGCCTTTGACCGAGCTCCGCCTCGATCCGCCGGTGCATGGCGGCCAGCAGGTCGAGCCGGCCGTGCACATCGCCGATCGCAAAAAGGCGCATGCCTTGCGGTCCGCGCGCCTCGTAAAAATTGATGCCGGGCTCCGTCAATGCCTGCGTCGCCTCCGTGGTCATGCCGTCACGGGACTTTAGCGCCGAAGCTGATCCTTGCCCATGTCGGTGACCAGACGCTTTCCGCACAGTGCCAGCGTTATGTCCATCTCCTTGCGGATGATTTCCAGCGCCTTGGTAACCCCTTCCTTGCCGAGTGCGCCGAGGCCGTACAGGAAAGGCCGGCCGATATAGGTGCCCTTGGCGCCGAGGCACAGTGCTTTGAGCACGTCCTGGCCGGAACGGATGCCGCCGTCCATATGCACCTCGATCGTGTCGCCGACGGCATCGGCGATCTCTTCGAGCGCCATGATCGATGACGAGGCGCCGTCGAGCTGGCGGCCGCCATGGTTGGAAACGATGATCGCATCGGCACCCGACCTGGCCGCCATCATCGCATCTTCCTTGTCGAGAATGCCTTTCAGGATCAGCTTGCCGCCCCAGCGCTCCTTGATCCAGGCGACGTCCTTCCACGACAGATGCGGATCGAACTGCTCCTTCGTCCACGACGAAAGCGAGGCGAGGTCGCCGACGCCCTTGGCATGGCCGACGATGTTGCGGAAGCTCCGGCGCTTGGTCCCGGCCATGCCGACGCACCAGCGTGGCCTTGTCGCCATCTGCCAGAGGTGCTTCGGCGTCATCCGCGGCGGCGCCGAAAGCCCGTTGCGGATATCCTTGTGGCGCTGGCCCAGGATCTGCAGGTCGAGCGTCAGCACCAGCGCCGAACATTTCGCCGCCTTTGCCCGGTCGATCAAATCGAAGACGAAATCCTTGTCGCGCAGCACATAGAGCTGGAACCAGAACGGCTTCCTGGTCACCGACGCGACATCCTCGATCGAGCAGATGCTCATCGTAGACAGCGTGAACGGCACGCCGAATTCTTCCGCCGCCTGCGCCGCCAGCATCTCGCCGTCCGGATGCTGCATGCCGGTCATGCCGGTCGGCGCCAGCGCCACCGGCATCGCCACCTTCTCGCCGATCATGGTCGATTCCAGCGAGCGGTTGTCCATGTCGACCAGCACGCGCTGGCGGAACTTGATCTTTTGGAAATCCTCTTCGTTGGCTCGGTAGGTGCTTTCGGTCCAGGCGCCGGAATCGGCGTAGTCGAAGAACATCTTCGGCACACGGCGGCGCGCCAGGTCCTTGAGGTCGGCGATGGTGAGGATGCTGCTCATGGATCTTTTTCCGCTGGTTCTTCGCTGGTTCTTCGTTGAATTTTCTGGCCGCGGCCTACGGCTGTTTTCTTGCCGGCTCGCCATCACCGGGCTCGGAGCGCTGCCTGAGCCTCAGCCGCGACACGCGCTGCCAGTCGCCGCTGCGCTCGGCCTCGGCCATCGACCGTTCGACATAGGAGATGTGGTCCATCGCCGCCTGCCGCGCCGCGGCCGGATCGCCGGCCTTGACCGCGGTGTAGATTGCCCGGTGCTGCGAAAGCAGCGCCTCGCGCGCACCCGGCACGCTGAACACCAGCCGCCGGTTCTGGAACACGCCTTCCGACAGCAGCCGGTAACAGGCGCGCAGCGTGTGCAGCAGGATGATGTTGTGCGCGCATTCGCAGATCGCGTGATGGAACTCAACGTCGATTTCCGCCTCGTCGTCGAAATTGCCGGTCCGGTGCGCCTCGTCCATCCGTGCCATGATGCGGTCGAGCAGCGCCAGATCGTCCGATGTGGCGCGCCGCGCCGCATATTCCGCCGCCACCGCCTCGATCTCGCGGCGGTACTCCAGATAGTCGGTCACCGCCTTGCGATGCATCGAGATCAGGTCGGCCACCGGCTTCGTGAACAGCTGGCCGATGACGTCGGCGACATGGGTGCCGCCGCCTGGCCGTGTCGTCAATAGCCCGCGCCCTTCCAAGGCTTTCAAGGCATCGCGCAGGATCGGCCGCGACACCTCGAACTGGCGCGCCAGCTCGCGCTCGCCCGGCAGCCGGTCGCCGGTGCGCAGCACGCCTTCGAGGATCAGGCTCTCGATCTGCTGCACCACCTCGTCGGCGGTGCGCGAATGCTCGATCCGGGAGAAAATGTCGCTCAAACGGGGTGCCTGGGGGTTGAACCGATGTCGCGCAAGATAAAGCCAGCGTCGCCAACTGGTCAAATTATTTATCCAATTCGCCCGGCCGGGTCGGTTTCACAGCCGCGGCTTCATATCACCTTCTGCTAAACTGGCTGTTTGCGTCCCCTGGCGATTGCCTCTAGAGCAATTCCAGGAAAAGTGTGAAACGGTTTTCCGTCCGGAATTGCGCAGAATCAAAGGGATAGAGCGGTTCGGCGTTTCCGTGAAACGATAAAACCGCTCTAGAGGGACATCATTGCCAAAGGGCTCAGAGAAGCCCGGGGGACCAGCCGTGCCAGACGCCGACCCGTCCAATCTCGAATTCCAGCTGCGCGCCAAAGCCATGGGCGGCAGCGTCATGGGCTTTCCGGCGCACGAAGGTCGGCCCGGCGCGCTCGGCGAGGTCCACGCCCGACCGCATCCGCTGGTCGAAAAGCCGCGCGTGCTGGTGCAGCTTTCCTTCATGACCGAAGGCGGATCGAGCGTCGATCTGGCAGTGCTTTCGGAACTGTCGCAGCGCCTTGGTATTGCCGCGCCCGACCGCCATGCCCGCCATCACGCGATGAAGTGGGGCAAGGGCTCGCTGCGCTGGGAACGGCACACGGAGTTCTCGACCTATCTCTGGGAAGGGCCGCTCGCCGAAAACGGCAGGGGGCAAGAAGATACCCCCTTCGGCAACGGGTTTTCGCCGCCGGGCACGGTGATTTCCGGCATCAGGCTCGAAATCCGCAAATGGACACCGGCGAACGAGCGGCTGATCGCCGGCTTCGACCCGACCAGCCTGTGCTATTCGCTGGTCGAGCGCGGCAACGCGGCCATCGTCACCGATTTCCGCCAGGATGGCGACGGCTTGACCCGCATGCTGGTGCTCGATCGCGGGCTGACACCGGCGCGCACCGGGGCGCTGTCGCAGCGGCTGATCGATATCGAGACCTACCGCACGCTGGCCATGCTTGGGCTGCCGCTGGCGCTGATGCTTTCGGGGCGTGCCCGCCGCATCGAGGACAGGCTGGCCCAGACCACGCTGGAAATGAAGGTCGCCGAAACCCGCGACAGCCAGACCTTGCTGGCCGACCTGACCGAACTTGCCGCCGAACTGGAGGCGGATGCCGCCTCCAGCCTCTACCGGTTCGGCGCCAGCCGTGCCTATGACGGCATCGTCGGCGAGCGGCTGGAGGCGCTCGAGGAAGAAGCCGTGCCCGGCTACGACACCTGGGGCGGGTTCCTGCAGCGGCGCGTCGCGCCGGCCATGCGCACCTGCCGTTCGGTCGAGGAGCGCCAGGCCAATCTGTCGCGCAAGCTGACCCGTGCCACCACGCTGCTGCGCACCTGGGTCGACGTCGAGGTCGAGAAGCAGAACCGCGATCTCTTGGCATCGATGAACAATCGCGCCCGCCTGCAATTGCGCCTGCAGCAGACGGTGGAGGGACTCTCGGTCGCCGCCGTTTCCTACTATGTCGTCGGCCTCATCGGCTACGTCGCCAAGGGCGCCTCGATCTTCGGCCATGCCTTTGCGCCGGAAATGGTCACCGCCGCCTCGGTGCCGCTCGCCGTCCTGCTCGTCTGGTGGGGCGTGCGCCGTGTCCGCCGCATGCACTCCGAACCGGGCAAGCAGCCGGGCGAGTAGTGTGGGGCGCGCAGCGGCAGATTGCCGCTGCGAAAGGCTGTCCCGGCCATAGGCCCGCGATCCCGGCCAAAGCGGCATTTGCAACCGATAGCCGTCGCTGGTAAAAGATTTTTACCAGTCGGTCGAAGGAGGCTGTCGATGTCCGGTCTTGCGATGCCGAAACCAGACGACGCCACGCTGCGCCGGCGCGATGAGATCGTCGCCGATATGCGCATCATCGTGCCGGGCGAGGGCGTCGTCGACGCAGCCAATGCGATGCGCGCCTTCGAGAGCGATGGGCTCACCGCCTACCGGCAATTGCCGCTGGTCGTGGTGCTGCCGCAAACCGTGGCGCAGGTCTCGCGCGTGCTGAAATATTGCAGTGACCGCAATATCCGCGTCGTGCCGCGCGGCTCCGGCACCTCGCTCTCCGGCGGCGCGCTGCCGCTGGAAGACGCGGTGCTGCTGGTGATGAGCCGCTTCAACCGCATCCTCGAGATCGATTTCCAGAACCGCATCGTCGTCGCTCAGCCCGGCGTCACCAATCTCGGCATCACCACCGCCGTCGAGCAGGAGGGCTTCTATTACGCCCCCGATCCATCCTCCCAGATCGCCTGCTCGATCGGCGGCAATGTCGCGGAAAATTCCGGCGGCGTGCACTGCCTAAAATACGGTCTCACCGCCAATAATGTGCTTGGTATCGAGATGGTGCTGATGAATGGCGAGGTGGTGCGCCTCGGCGGCAGCCATCTCGACGCGGAAGGCTACGACCTGCTCGGCGTGATGACCGGCTCCGAAGGATTGCTCGGTGTCGTCACCGAGGTCACCGTCCGCATTTTGAAGAAGCCCGAGACGGCGCGTGCCCTGCTGATCGGCTTCCCGACCAGCGAGCAAGCCGGCCAATGTGTCGCCGACATCATCGGCGCCGGCATCATCCCGGGCGGCATGGAGATGATGGACCGCCCGGCCATCCACGCCGCCGAGGATTTCGTCCAGGCCGGCTATCCCCTGGATGTCGAGGCGCTGCTGATCGTCGAGCTGGACGGGCCGGGTGTCGAGGTCGACCATCTGATCGGCCTGGTCGAAGCCATTGCCTATAGGAACGGCTCGACCACATGCCGCATTTCGCAATCGGAGCAGGAGCGGCTGAGTTTCTGGGCCGGCCGCAAGGCAGCCTTCCCGGCGGTCGGCCGCATCTCGCCCGACTATTACTGCATGGACGGCACCATCCCGCGCAAGGAATTGCCGCGCGTCCTCGCCGGCATGCGCGAACTGTCGGAGAAATACGGGCTCGGCGTCGCAAATGTCTTCCACGCCGGCGACGGCAATCTGCATCCGCTGATCCTCTACGACGCCAACGTGCCCGGCGAGCTCGACAAGGCGGAGAGTTTCGGCGCCGACATATTGCGGCTCTGCGTCAAGGTCGGCGGCGTGCTGACCGGTGAGCACGGGGTCGGCGTCGAGAAGCGCGACCTGATGCCGGAAATGTTCAACCAGATCGATCTCGACCAGCAGATGCGCGTCAAATGCGCCTTCGACCCCAATCACCTGCTCAACCCAGGCAAGGTGTTTCCGCAGCTGAGGCGATGCGCCGAACTCGGAAGGATGCACGTGCATCGCGGGCAGACGGCGTTTCCGGACATTCCGAGGTTTTGAGGGGTATGTTGGCGCTTGGACACCCCCCTCTGTCCTGCCGGACATCTCCCCCGCAAGGGGGGAGATTGGCTGCTTCAACGTCCTGCTCGCCTTCAAGCGTTGATGGTTGGCGAAAGCCTAAGCGACATCCGATCTCCCCCCTTGCGGGGGAGATGTCCGGCAGGACAGAGGGGGGTGGGAAGGATCGCGGCTTCTCGTCATTTACGACTGGTGGTTCTGCCGCATGACCACCTTCACCCCGACCACATCAGCGGAAACCCTCTCCACCATCGCCTGGGCCGCAGCGGAAGACTCGCCGCTCGAGATCCTCGGCCATGGTTCCAAGCGCGGCATCGGCCGGCCGCAGCAGAGCGAGCATACGCTCGACCTGTCGAACCTGTCCGGCGTCACGCTCTATGAGCCGGCCGAACTGGTGCTGTCGGCGAAAGCCGGCACGCCGCTGGCCGCGATCGAAAGCCTGCTTGCCGAAAACGGCCAGCAACTGGCCTTCGAGCCGATGGACTACGGCCCGCTGCTCGGCGGTGAACCAGGACGAGGCACGATCGGCGGCGTGCTGGCCGCGAACCTTGCCGGCCCGCGGCGGCTGAAGGCCGGGGCTGCGCGCGATCACATCCTTGGCATCGCGGCCGTTTCCGGCCGTGGCGAGGCCTTCAAGTCGGGCGGCCGTGTGGTCAAGAATGTCACCGGCTATGATCTGTCCAAGCTGATGGCCAACAGCTGGGGCACGCTGGCGGTGTTCACCGACGTCACCTTCAAGGTGCTTCCCGCTGCCGAGACCGAAGTCACGCTCGCCATCCGTGGCCTGCTCGACGATCATGCCACCGCCGCCATGGCGCTGGCACTGGGTTCCAGCGCGGAGGTGTCGAGTGCGGCCCATCTCCCTGAACGGGTCGCCGCGCGGGTCGCCGGCGGCAGTCTCGGCAGCGATGCGGCGACGCTGCTGCGCATCGAGGGTTTCGGCCCGTCGGTCGCCTACCGCATCGCGGCGCTGAAAGACCTGCTGAAAAACGCCGGTCCGCTGCAGGAGATTTCCGGTTCGGTCTCGTATTCTGTCTGGCGTGACATCCGCGATTGCGCGCCGTTCGCCGATGGCAGCGAAAGGCCGGTGTGGCGCGTCTCGATGGCGCCGTCGCAGGGCCACCTTATGGTGCTGGCGCTGCGCATGCAGGCCGCGGTCGATGCCTTCTACGATTGGCAGGGCGGGCTGATCTGGCTGCGCATGCAGCAGGACGATCCAGAGGCCGGCCTGTTGCGCGGGCTGATCACAAAGCATGGCGGCGGCCATGCCACGCTGGCTCGCGCAACCCCTGCGCATCGCGCGGCGATACCCGTGTTCGAACCGCAAGCGCCGCCTCTTGCAGCACTGTCGGCGCGGCTGAAGGCCGAATTCGACCCGAAGAATATCCTCAATCCCGGGCGTATGGCGCCGGGCGCAGGCTCTGCTACTCTCGCCCCAGCAACCGAGGGAGGAGCGCAATGAGCGATGCAGGCCAAAACGGTACGTCACGCCAGACCGACCGCTGGCTGGAGCCCGGTCCGACCAACGCGCTGGTCATCTATATCCTCTATCTCGCCGGCCTCGTTATCGGCGTCAGCGGCATTGTCGGCATCGTCCTGGCCTATATCAACCGCGGCAAGGCCGGCGGCTTCGTCGAAAGCCATTACGCATTCCTGATCCGCACCTTCTGGATCGGCCTGCTCTATGCACTGATCTCGGCGCTGCTGATGGTCGTGGTCGTCGGCGTCGTGCTGATGGTCGCTGTCGCCGTCTGGTTCATTGCCCGCTGCATTCTCGGCCTGCAGGCGCTGCAGCGCGGCGAGGCGGTCAAGAACCCGGAAAGCTGGTTCCTCGGACTATGAGCATGATCCCAAAAAGCGGATACCGGTTTTGGGAAAAGATCATGCTCAAACGGTAAGGATTCGTTTACGTGCAGACCTCCTTCTCGCTTGCCCAGCTTGCCGATCCGCATGTCGCGGAATCGGAAAAGATCCTGCGCAAATGCGTGCATTGCGGCTTCTGCACCGCCACCTGCCCGACTTATGTGACGCTCGGCAACGAACTGGATTCGCCGCGCGGCCGGATTTACCTGATCAAGGACATGCTGGAGAACGGCCGTCCCGCAGACAAGGAGATCGTCACCCATATCGACCGCTGCCTGTCCTGCCTCGCCTGCATGACCACCTGCCCGTCGGGCGTCAACTATATGCATCTGGTCGACCATGCCCGCGCCCATATCGAGCAGACCTACAAGCGTCCGCTGGCCGATCGCCTGACACGCGCCATGCTGGCGTTCGTGCTGCCTTATCCCTCGCGCTTTCGCGCGGCGCTCAAGCTGGCGAAGCTCGGCCAGCCATTCGCCGGCCTGTTCGAGAAAATCCAGGCCTTGAGGCCGCTGGGCGCCATGCTCAAGCTTGCACCGGCGTCGGTCCCGGCAGTCTCGCCGATGGCTTCGCCGGGCGTCCATGCGGGGCAGGGCGGCAAGAAAAATGGCCGCGTCGCCATCCTCACCGGCTGCGCGCAATCAGTGCTCGATCCCGGCATCAACGACACGGCGATTTCGCTGCTGACCCGGCTTGGTGTCGAGGTCGTCGTCCCGCAGGGCGAGGGCTGCTGCGGCGCGCTGGTGCATCACATGGGACGCGAGGACGCTGCCTTGGCGTCGGCCCGACGGAACGTCGACGCCTGGACGCGCGCCATCGAGCAGGGTGGGCTCGATGGCATCGTCATCACCGCATCCGGCTGCGGCACCACCATCAAGGATTATGGCTTCATGCTGCGCCTCGATCCTGCCTACGCCGACAAGGCGGCGCGCGTGTCGGCGCTGGCCAAGGACATCACCGAATATCTCGGGAGTCTCGACCTGCCGGAACCGGTGCGTAGACCGGGCACTATCGTCGCCTATCACTCGGCCTGCTCGATGCAGCATGGCCAGAAGATCACCCGCCAGCCGAAGGAGCTTCTGGTCCGGGCCGGGTTCGTCGTGCGCGAGCCGCGCGAAGGGCATCTCTGCTGCGGTTCTGCCGGCACCTACAACATCCTGCAGCCCGGGATTTCGGCGACGCTGCGCGACCGCAAGGTCAGGAATATCGAGGCGACCGGCGCTGAAATCGTCGCCACCGGCAACATCGGCTGCATCACCCAGATCGCCTCCGCCGCGACGCTGCCGGTGGTGCATACGATAAAGCTGCTCGACTGGGCCTATGGCGGCGAGCCGCCAAAATTGGTTTGATTGCTGCGCACCCGCCAATGAGACTGCCGAGATGCCCAACCCAAAATCCGAAGAGATTGGAACCGTCGTTCGGCTGCTGTCGGACAGATCGCCGGCGACGTTCCAGGCCAGCTATGGCGAATGCCAGACAATCATCGTTCGTCATCTCAAGGATGGGTCCGAATTCCTGTTTGCGCTCATAAAGGCAGCGGTAGAAGCCGACGTCCAGCAAGACAATCTGATTATCGACGCCGTTTCGTTTCTCGACGACGCGCATTTGGCTCGTCTGGCATTTTTCCTGCAAGAGGAAGTGAAACGCGGAATAGACGTGGAGGATCTGCTGGCTCACGTCGCCTTGCAGGCGCCGGAATTGTTTCCAGACAGTACCTTGGGCGACATTCCCGATTTCGCAGACTGGCTGACGCATGATGATCCTCGTTCGCCGCCGGCATGTCATCATTTCAGCTTTGAGGAGGGCGCTCCGAGCGACATGTCTTTTCCGACGCACCGCAATCATCCTACCTGGCATCTGCCGGCGACTGGCAGGCCACTTACGGTCGGCGGCGAAGGATCGGCAGTGTGCCCGACCTGTCGAGAGCGACTGATACATCTGGTTACGCTGGACGATCTTGAGCTGACGATGCCTCTTCCCAGACTCCGTATCGAGACCTGTGCGAATTCTCTCGAACCGACCTACTATTCCCACGACGCTGCCGGTGTGCCGACGCCGATCGCGCCTCTGCATTCGCCCTACATTGAGAGGCCTGCAAAAGCCGCCGAGAAAAAAACTGTTCGGTTGGCACCGACCCCTAAACGGTGGCTCAGGCAGTCGTACGGGATAAGCAATTCAAGGCAAAACCTGTTTCGGCTTGGTGGGCTGCCGTCATGGATTCAGGGGCCGCAGTTTCCAGTCGTTCCCGGGACGGACCGGCAAATGAAATTTCTTCTCCAGTTCGATTCACTCGCCGGTTTCTTCTGGGGCAGCGGCGGCATGCTCTACGTCTTCTGGGATGACGAGTCCCGGATCACCTGCCATGTGCCGCAATGCACGTGACGAAAGCGCCTACTCCGCCGCCAGTCTGTCCGCCGTGCCGTAGGTTGCCTGGTAGCGGGCGCGCTGGCGGCTGAGCGCCACCATGGTGTTGCGCAGCAGGATCGCCACGGTGATCGGGCCGACGCCGCCCGGCACCGGCGTGATCCACGACGCGACGTGCCTGACGCTCTCGGCATCGACGTCGCCGACGATGCGGCTTTCGCCGTCCGGTCCGATTTCCGAATTGATGCCGATATCAATCACGGCGGCGCCCGGCTTGACCATGTCGGCCTTGATCAGCCGCGGCTTGCCGACGGCCACGAACAGCGCGTCGGCGCGGCGTGCGTGTGCCGCCACCGAGCGTGTCATGTGATGGCAGACGGTTACCGTCGCGCCTTCGCTCATCAAAAGGAAGGCGATCGGCTTGCCGACAATCTCGGAGTGGCCGACGACCACCACTTCGAGCCCCTTGAGGTCGAGGCCGGTTTCCCTGAGCAGTTCGACCGAGGCAGCGGCAGTGCAGGGCGCCAGGTCGAGCTGGTTGTAGACGATGTTGCCGATCGACGCCGGATGCATGCCCTCGACGTCCTTGAGTGGATGCACCGCCGCCTGCAGCGTCTTGATCGGGATATGCACCGGCACCGGTCGCTGGATGATGATGCCGGTGACGCGCGGGTCGGCGTTGAGGCCGTGGATCGCAGCTTCGAGTTCGCCGGCAGTGATGTCGGCGCGAAAGCGCCTCTCCTCGAAGCCGATTCCGGCCAGCCCCGCCTTGGCGCGCTGGTTGCGGACATAGATGTCGACCGCCGCTGTGTCGCCGACGGTGATCGACACCAGCTTGGGCGGAAAGCCTTCGGCGGTGGCGATCGCCGCGTCCTCGCGCACGCTGGCGATGATGCGTTGGGCAACCGGGCCGCCCTTGAGATAGCGGCTGTCATCGGAGAGGGACATCGAGATAGGGCCTTTGTCTGGAATTTTGGCTGCCACATAGCAAAGGGACGGCGAAAAGGCAGCGCGAAAAGCGAACCGCTATGCCTGTCGCGCGACGTGCCGGCGAAATCTTCGTCAATTCTCGCTGGCGGAAACAAAAAGGGCAGCACGGCTTGCCGCGCTGCCCTTTCGTGACTGGCCGCATCCCCACACGGCCCGTCCCCCGTTGTTTATTCATCTGGCCTCAGAAAGCCAAAGCTAATGTCTTTCTAGACCAGATGATTCGTCGCGGCAACTATATCACCACCACCGTTGTTCCGATATTCACGCGTTCGTAAAGATCGACCACATCCTCGTTGCGCATGCGGATGCAGCCCGACGACACCGCGCCGCCGATGGTCCAGGGCTGGTTGGTGCCGTGGATGCGGTATTCGGTCGAGCCGAGATAGAGCGCGCGTGCGCCGAGCGGGTTTTCCATGCCGCCGGCGAGATAGGTTGGCAGATAACGGCCCTTTGCGGCTTCGCGGGCGATCATCACCGCCGGCGGCCGCCAGTCCGGCCAGACCCGCTTGTTGGTGATCTTGTGAGTGCCGGACCATTCGAAGCCCGGCTTGCCGGTGCCGACGCCGTAGCGCCGCGCCTTGCCGTTCTTCTCGACCAGATAGAGGAAATTCTCTCTCGTATCGATGACGATCGTGCCCGGCTTCTGCGGGCCGTCATAGGCGACTTCCTGCGGCAAATAGACGGGATCGATCTGCGGCCGCATCACCATGCGTTTGGCCGGCGCCTGCACCGCTGCGGTGCGCAACTGATCGGGTTCAGCTTGCCGCCGGTAGCGCCGTAGCGGCTGCGCTTCCTGCCGGCTCTGCCGCACGATGCCCGGCGCATGGCCGAGCTGCAGCACCCAGGGCGCCGAAAGGTCGGGGCTGACCACCACCGGCGGCCTCTCGGCATAGCGGTCGTTGGCATTGGCGGCGCCGACGGCAAGCACGGCCGCGGCGCCGAACAGTGGGAACAAGAATATCTTCATCGGATCGCACCTTGATCGTCGAACATGCCGGGGCGCAAAGCCTCCCCGATTTCCGCGACATTGGGCGCGAAGCGGCAACCGAAACATGAATCGGAATGCGTAAAATGCCTGTCTGTCAGTAAACCTTTTGGTGTGGTTACCGCCCGGTTCAGGAATCTGGTAAAGCCGCGGTAAAGGCCGCTTCAAAACGCGTTAACGCCAAGACACGAACGGAATTCCGCCATGGACGAAAAGACAGGTCTGCTTGCTGGTCCCGACGGCATCGCCCGCTGCTTCTGGCACGGCAACCTGCCGGATTATCTGCACTACCACGACCACGAATGGGGCCGGCCGGTCGCCGACGATCGCCGGCTGTTCGAAAAGATCTGCCTCGAAGGCTTTCAGTCGGGCCTGTCCTGGCTGACCATATTGCGCAAGCGCGACAATTTCCGCGAGGCCTTCGCCGGCTTCGATGTCGACAAGATCGCCGCCTTCACCGACGCCGATGTCGAGCGCCTGCTCGGCAATGCCGGCATCATCCGTCACCGCGGCAAGATCGTTTCGACCATCAACAACGCCAAACGCGCCCGCGAACTCATCAACGAGGCCGGCTCGCTGGCCGCCTGGTTCTGGAAGTTCGAGCCCGGCCCGGACGAGCGGCCCGAGATCGTCGACCTCGCCCATCTGCGCGCCAATCCGACGACGGCCGTTTCGGTCCGCATTTCGAAGGAGCTGAAGAAGCGCGGCTGGAGCTTTGTCGGCCCGACCACCGTCTACGCTTTCATGCAGGCGATGGGGCTGGTCAACGACCATCTCGAGGGCTGCGTCTGCCGGGAACCGGTCGAGGCGGAGCGGAAAGCGTTCAGGCGGCCGAAATAGCGGCTCAGGCGCCGCCGGCGCCGGCCAGGAAAAACCCGGCCAGGATGGCCGCCAGCGCGGCGAACACCGGATAGATCACCAGCAGGCCGGTCATCAGCACGTCGCGCATGGTCGGCCCGCTGCGCTGTTGCGCCGCGATCTCGAACAGTCCGGCGATTTGCTTCGTCGTTTTTGGCCCATAACCATCGGCCGGCCGCAGCCGGACCGGGGCGTCGCGTGCGCCGCTATCGATGATGTCGAACTTCTGTAGCGTGGCCATGGCCCCGAACCCCTTGTTTCGGCGCGCTTATCGGCCCGGATTGTGTCGGCACGATGCCGCGCGCATGGCGCAATTGTTTCAGCTTCTTTTTCTTGCCTTCTCCCCTTGTGGGAGAAGGTGGATCGGCGCGCAGCGCCGAGACGGTTGAGGGGTGTTGGAAGAAATGAGGCGCAGGCGTTCCCTGGAACACCTCTCATCCGACCGAGCTTCGCTCGGCCACCTTCTCCCACAAGGAGAGAAGGAAGAAGCGCAAACCCTTGCCGCTCCCGGCTGCATCGGTTAGGACACCCGCGCCGTGGAAATCGGATATTTAACCGATCCCCGGAGCGCCACGAAACCACCGAGTACCCATCCCATGGCCGACAAATCCGAAAAGATGAAAGCGCGGCTTCCGCGCGGCTTTGTCGACCGCGGCGCCGACGATCTGCGCGCCGTCGAGAAGATGATGGCGACGATCCGCTCGGTCTTCGAGCTTTACGGTTTCGAGCCGGTCGACCAGCCGCTGATCGAATACACCGATGCGCTCGGCAAATTTTTGCCCGACCAGGACCGGCCGAACGAGGGCGTGTTCTCGTTCCAGGACGATGACGACCAGTGGCTGTCGCTGCGCTACGACCTGACCGCGCCGATGGCGCGCTTTGTCGCCGAAAATTTCGAACGCCTGCCGAAGCCCTATCGCAGCTATCGCTCCGGCTGGGTGTTTCGCAACGAGAAGCCCGGTCCCGGCCGATTCCGCCAGTTCATGCAGTTCGATGCCGACACGGTTGGCACGCCGGGCGTCGCCGCCGACGCCGAGATGGCGATGATGATGGCCGATGTGATGGAGGCGCTCGGCATCAAGCGCGGCGACTACGTCATCCGCGTCAACAACCGCAAGGTGCTCGACGGCGTGCTCGAGGCGATCGGCCTCGGCGGCGAGGAGAACGCTGGCCGCCGCCTGCAGGTGCTGCGCGCGATCGACAAGCTGGACAAGTTGGGCGTCGAGGGCGTGCGCCTGCTTTTGGGTGCAGGGCGCAAGGACGAGAGCGGTGATTTCACCAAAGGTGCCGGGCTGGATAATGCGCAAATCGACGTTGTGATCAGCTATTTCACAGTCATGGCGCAGCACGATCCCGAAAAAATTGTCCAGACACTGGGATCCATCAACCCCGGACTCAGCAATCTTGTCGAGGAAAGGAAACTCGAACATCTGGGCATAACGAATGCGTCGTTTGTCGAGGGCCTTGCAGAGCTGGAACAGATAAGAACCATGGTCGCACAAAGCGGCTACGGTGAGGATCGCATCCGCATCGACCCCTCCGTCGTCCGCGGCCTCGAATATTACACCGGCCCGGTCTACGAGGCCGAGCTGCTGGCCGAGATCCCCAATGAGGACGGCCAGATCGTGCGCTTCGGCTCGGTCGGCGGTGGCGGCCGCTATGACGGCCTCGTCTCGCGCTTCCGCGGCGAGCCGGTGCCGGCGACCGGTTTTTCGATCGGCGTCTCCCGCTTGATGACGGCGCTGAAGAACCTCGGCAAGCTCGACATTTCGGATGTGATCGCGCCGGTCGTCGTGCTGGTGATGGACAAGGATACGGAAAGTCTCGGCCGCTACCAGAAGATGGTCGCCGAGCTGCGCGCCTCCGGCATCCGCTCGGAAATGTATCTCGGCGGCGCCGGCATGAAGGCGCAGCTCAAATATGCCGACCGCCGCGGCAGCCCGGTCGCCGTCATCCAGGGCGGCGACGAGCGCGCCAAGGGCGAGCTGCAGATCAAGGACCTGATCGAAGGCGCGAAGATGTCGGCCGAGATCGCCGACAACGCCGAATGGCGCGCCGCACGGCCGGCGCAGGTGACCGTGGCGGAAGGCGATCTGGTCGCCGAGGTGAAGAAGATACTGGCGGCGCAGGCGGCCGACCGGGCGAAAGGTGGCGCGTGAGCACCCCCCTCTGGCCTGCCGGCCATCTCCCCCTCAAGGGGGGAGATTGGCAGCTTCAGCCTCACCGTCTTCTTTCCAACGCTGGAGATTGGCGAAAGCAGGCGCGATATCCAATCTCCCCCCTTGCGGGGGAGATGGCCGGCAGGCCAGAGGGGGGTGCCTCGCGCCCCACATCCCCATGACCTCCCCCGCCATCGCATCCGACATCGCGACGCTCTTCGCCGCGCGCAACACCCATGCGGTCGAGGTCGCCGTGCTGCAGCCGGCCGATCCGTTCCTCGACATGGCGGGCGAGGATTTGCGCCGGAGGATTTTCCTCACCGAAAGCGAGACCGGGCAGACGCTTTGCCTGCGGCCGGAATTCACGATTCCGGTCTGCCTCGACCACATTGCCAGCCAGGCCGGCACGCCGCGCCGCTATTCCTATCTCGGCGAGGTGTTTCGCCAGCGCCGCGAGGGCGGCAACGAATTCTTCCAGGCCGGCATCGAGGACCTCGGCGACCGCGACACGGCCGCCGCCGATGCGCGTTCGCTGGCCGATGCGCATGCGCTGCTTTCGCTGGTGCTGCCCGGACGGGAGCTGGCGGTGACGCTTGGCGACCAGACCATCTTCGAGGCGGTGCTGGCAGCGCTTGGCCTGCCGCGCGGCTGGCGCATGCGGCTGGCCCGCGCCTTCGGCTCGGCGCCAATGCTGGAAGCGGCGCTTGCCGACCTCGCCAATCCGCCGCGCAACAGCCAGATCGCCGGCGCGGTGGCAGCGCTTGTCCTCGACGGCGATCTGGAGGCTCTTTCGGCGCATATCGCCGGCGGCATGGAAGAGGCCGGCCTGTCGGCAACGGCCGGGCGTTCGCCGTCCGAGATTGCGCGGCGGCTAATCGAGAAAGCCGAACTGCGCAGCGTCCGGCTGTCGAACGAGGCATTTGCGGCTTTGAAGGGTTTCCTGGCGATCGACGTGCCGCTAGATAGCGCCGCCGGGGCGCTCGCAAGTTTTGCCGCCGATGCCGGGCTTTCGCTGGGAACTGCGCTGGAGAATTTTGCCGCCCGCGCCGCGGCCATCGAAAGCCTCGGTCTGCCGATGTCTGAAATCAGCTACGATGCCGCCTTCGGCCGCCCGCTCGATTATTACACTGGCCTCGTCTTCGAGGTCGCGGCGCAAGGCGGCGACCGGCCGCTGGCCGGTGGTGGCCGCTACGACCGGCTGCTGACGCTGCTCGGCGCCAAGACGCCGATCCCCGGCGTCGGTTTTTCTGTCTGGCTCGACCGCATCGAGGCGCTGCGGGAGACAGCGCCATGATCACGCTGGCGATCCCATCGAAGGGCCGGCTCAAGGAGCAGGCGCTGGAGGTGCTGGCCAAGGCCGGGCTTGCCGTCAGCCTGCCCGGCGACGAGCGCAAATACCGCGCCCGCATCGATGGCCTGGACAGCGTCGAGATAGCCTTCCTGTCGGCTTCCGAGATCGCAGGCGAAATCGGCCAGGGCTCGGTCGATCTCGGCATCACCGGCGAGGACCTGCTGCGCGAAAACCTCGCCGACTGCGAGGCACGCGCCGAAATCATCGCCCGCCTCGGTTTCGGCAATGCCGACGTCGTCGTCGCCGTGCCCGACATCTGGCTCGACGTCGACACCATGGCCGACCTCGACGACGTCGCCGCCGATTTTCGCCAGCGCCATGGCCGGCGGCTCAGGATCGCCACCAAATACTGGCGCCTGACCCAGCAATTCTTTTCGCAAAAGCACGGCATCCAGGTCTACCGCATCGTCGAAAGCCTCGGCGCCACCGAAGGCGCGCCGGCGGCCGGATTGGCCGACATCGTCGTCGACATCACCACGTCAGGCGCGACGCTGCGCGCCAACCATCTCAAGGTGCTCGCCGACGGCGTGATCCTGCGCTCGCAGGCCTGTCTCGTGGCGTCGCGGAAGATGCGCGCTCCGGCCGACGAGGCGATCTTGCGCGATATTGCGGCCAGGATGGCGTTGGTGAACTCGAGTTGACGATTGCGGAGCAGGCGCCGTCGGCCAAGCTGCCAATCTCCCTCCTTGCGGGGGAGATGGCCGGCAGGCCAGAGGGGGGTGCTGTCCCGCCGACCTGTCAGCCAATCGGAGCCTCATCCGTTCCCGGTTGGGGGTGCTGAAGTCGAACTTGGCGATCCTTCGCCCCCCCTCTGCCCTGCCGGGCATCTCACCCGCAAGGGGGGAGATCGGATATCGCCTCGGCCTTTGCCAACCACTAACGTTGGATCCAGCGGTCTAGCCGCGGCACCGACCCGAAGCGATTTTCCTGATGTACAGCAATTTTGTTCTTGCTTTGTGCCGGCAGCTATGCTACTAATCTCGCTATGGTGCCAATTGGCCCCGAACACCCGCCCGCCGTGGCGGGTTTTTTTGTTTTCGGCCCTGACAGGGCGAGTTCCAACCCCAGCCCTACCATCGACGGGATTTCCACCACCCCGCCGGGCTGATAGGCTCGTTCTGTCTGCGGAGGACACGGCGATGCCGATCAATCTCGACGAGTTGAAGAATGCAACCAACCTGCGCGGCAAGCGCGATGGCGGTTCGTTCATTGCGCCGGTTGACGGCACGGCGCATGTCTCCGGTGACCGCAGCGTGCCGTTGCTCAACCTGACCATCCCGGCGCTGTTTGCCGATACGGTCGGCAGATACGGCACGCTCGATGCCGCCGTCTTCGTCGAGCAGGACAAGCGCTTTACCTGGGAGGAACTGTCGGACACCGTCGATGCGCTCGCCGCCGGCTTCCTGGTGCTCGGCCTCGAGAAAGGCGACCGCGTCGGCATCTGGTCGCCGAACCGCTGGGAATGGCTGGTGACGCAATTCGCCACCGCCCGCATCGGCCTGATCCTGGTCAACATCAACCCGGCCTACCGGCTGGTCGAGCTGGAATATGCCTTGAACAAGGTCGGCTGCCGAGCGCTGGTCACCGCCGCCAAGTTCAGGAGTTCCGACTATCTCGGCATGATCGAGACGCTGGCGCCGGAGATCGCCAAGGCCACCCCCGGCAAGCTCGACGCCAACAGACTGCCGGCGCTAAAGACCGTCATCCGCATGGACGAGGAGAATTCGCCGGGCATGTTCAATTTCGCCGACGTGCTGGCAATGGCCGGGCGCGACGAGCATGACAAGCTGGACCGCATCTCCGACGGGCTGAAACCGGACGACGCCATCAACATCCAGTTCACCAGCGGCACCACCGGTGCGCCGAAGGGCGCGACGCTGACTCACAACAACATCGTCAACAACGGCAATTTCGTCACCGCGGCGATCCGGCTCACCGTCGACGACCTGCTGTGCATTCCGGTGCCGCTCTACCACTGCTTCGGCATGTCGATGGGAACGATGGGCTGCGTCACCAAAGGCGCGACCATGGTTTTCCCGAGCGAGGGTTTCGATGCCGGCGCCACGCTGAAGGCGGTGGCAACGGAACGCTGCACCGCGCTCTACGGCGTGCCGACCATGTTCGTCGGTCTGCTCGACCATCCGGAGTTCGCCTCCTTCGATCTCACCAGCCTGCGCACCGGCATCATGGCCGGCTCGCCATGCCCGATCGAGGTGATGAAGAAGGTGGTGTCGCTGATGCACATGGCCGAGGTGACCATCGCCTACGGCATGACCGAGACCAGCCCAGTGTCGTTCCAGAGCAGCGTCGACGACCCCCTGGAAAAGCGTGTCTCGACCGTCGGCCGGGTCCATCCGCATGTCGAGGTCAAGGCCATCGACGCCGAAGGCGCCACCGTCGCGGTCGGCGCGCCGGGCGAGCTCTGCACGCGCGGCTATTCCGTGATGAAGGGCTATTGGGACGACGAGCAGAAGACCCGCGAGGCGGTCGACGCCGACGGCTGGATGCACACGGGCGACCTCGCCACAATCGATGCCGAGGGCTATTGCAACATCGTCGGCCGGGTCAAGGACATGGTCATCCGCGGCGGCGAGAACGTCTATCCGCGCGAGGTCGAGGAATTCCTCTATCGCCACCCCAAGATCAAGGAGGTGCAGGTATTCGGCATTCCCGACCCGAAATATGGCGAGGAGCTGTGCGCCTGGATCGTGTTGAAGCCCGGCCAGATCACCACGGAGCAGGAGGTCAAGGCCTTCTGCGCCGGCCAGATCGCCCACTTCAAGATCCCGCGCTACATCCGCTTCCGCACCGAATTGCCGATGACGGTGACCGGCAAGCCGCAGAAATACCTGATGCGCCAGGCGATGATCGACGAACTGGGATTGGTGACGCAGAAGACGGCTTGAGCGCGCGCTTCAGGCTTTCGCAGGGTTCGCAGAAGGGGCTTGCCCAGAAGGGACCTGCAACACGGCTTGCGGAAGGGGCTTGGAATGAGTGGTTTCGCAAGATCGGCGGTTTCCTACGGCATGCCGTTGGCCGCCCTGGCGATGGCTGTCGCGGTCAGGGCCAGCGGGGTGTCGGTGGACGAAGGGTCGCTTGGCACCAGGATATTTATCGGCGCGCTTTCGAGCGCGATCATGTTCACCACCATTTTCGTCGTGCTCGACCACGCCGAGGCGGTGGCCCGGCGGGTAGGCGAGCCGTACGGCACGTTGGTGCTGACCATCGCCGTGACGGCAATCGAAGTGTCGATCATCGTTTCCATCATGCTGCACGGAGCCAACAACCCGACGCTTGCACGCGAATCCGTCTTCTCGACGGTGATGATCACGTCGACCGGCGTTGTCGGCATGTGTCTGACATTTGGCGGCTGGCGTCATCGCAAGCAGGCAATCGTCCGCCAAGGGACCAGCGCCTATCTGGCGGTGCTGGTCGCACTGAGCGTCACGACGCTCATTCTGCCGACCTACACGCGAACCACCGATCCCGGCACCTTCTCGGCCGCCCAACTCGGCTTCGTCAGCGTGCTTTCAGTGCTGCTCTATGCGGGTTTTCTGTTCGCGCAGACTGTCCGCCACCGGGATGATTTCATCGACGGACAAGCGCATGGCGCCGCAGTGCCAGCCGACGCCCACGAAAGCATTGCCGCTAGTGCTCTGCTCCTGCTGATCGGGCTGATCGGCATCGTCATGCTGGCCGAGCAGGTCGCCGCCAGCGTCGAGGATGCGCTCGTCGCCTATCAGGTGCCCCAGGCCGACGCCATTGTCGGCGCGATGATCGCCGGGCTGGTCTTGATGCCGGAGGCGATCTCGGCGGTTCGCGCCGCCCTCAACAACGAGCTGCAGCGCGGCCTGAACGTCGCCATGGGTTCGGCCTGCGCCACAATCGGCCTGACAATACCGGGCATCGCCGCCGCCAGCCTGCTGACCGGAAGAGGCCTGACCCTGGGCCTGCCGGCGACCGACGTGGTGCTTTTGGTCCTGGCGCTCTTCATCTGCAATGTGAGCTTTAGCACCGAGAGGACGACGTTCCTGACCGGGCTGGTGCATCTGGTGGTGTTTTGCACGTATGTGTTTTTGATATTTGTGCCGTGAGGGTGGGGGGAGGTGGGCGGTCAGAGGCGGATAGGTTAGGAAAACTGCTTGAACGTCTCAATATGGGCCGGTGGCGGTCTGTCCGCTCTTGGTCACCGCTTCTCGAAAGCAGACATCGGTGTGCGGTGCGTCGACGGCTCATTTGTGGCGGCAAGCCGTGCAAGACGAGCGTCGGTTGACCATCGGGATCACCACCCTGCAGCGCGTGAAAGGTGCAGTGTGGCAGGTCGAAGGTGACGTGTTCGAACTCCATGTGTGTCAGGCTTCTCCAAGAGCGGTCGGACGAGCGATCCTGATGCTGGCCTCGGTGTCTCTGGTTTTGGACATGTGCGTCTCCTCAGGCGCCGGGTGTACTGCGTCAGCCGGCAGTCGGTTTCCGTGACACCGGCCCGCAACCTTCAGAATATGATAGCTCGCGGCAAGGAAGCCGGTGCTGGTTTATCAGAAGGCCCCGCAGGCGGCAGCGGCGGAATAGTCAGAGCCAGCGGCGAACCTCGGCCTTGTAGCGGCGGTAGTCGTCGCCGAACTTCGCTTCGAGATAGCGCTCCTCGCGGGCGATCACCTGCGTCTGGATCGCGATCAGCACCAACGGGAGCAAGGCGAAGGCGATCGGCCCGTCGAAGCCGATCGCAAGGCCGGAATAGATAAGCGCCATGCCGAGATACATGGGATTGCGGGTCCACCGATAAGGACCGGTCGTTGCGATGAGGGTCGTTGGCTGCGACGGCGGAACGTTGGTGCCCAGCCGCCGGAACAGCCCCGCCGCCGCAAGCATCATCGCCGCGCCGGCAACGAACAGCAGCGCGCCCGTCGCGACCAGCAACCGCCAGTCGATGCCGAAAGAGCGCAGGGTGACGAACCGCTCCGCCGCCAGCCCCAACAGCAGCGCTCCTAGATAGACGAAGGGCGGAGGGAAGCGCACACCCGCGCTGTCCGGTTCGACGGCCATGCTCATCTCCAATCTGTGCTCTCAAACAAGCATCGACTGCTGGGCTGAGATACCCGCCGTCGCGCCCTGCGATATTGCTGTGGTGACCGAAGCCATGGCTGGGTTTGCAAGATCGCCGGCGGCGTACATGCCGGGTATGCTGGTTTCGCGGCGCTCGTCGGCCTTCAGGGCGATGCCGAGGGGCGTATTGACCGTGGCGAGTCCCAGTGATTCATGCAGGCTTGCGGACGGCTTGTTGCGCGGATGCGCGAACAAGATATCGACTGCGACATCGGGGGCGGTATCGAGCTTGACGGTGGCATTGTGGCCCCTGTGGCGGGCGATTTCGGTGATCCGGCCATCAACGACAGGTATGTTGCGGCGCGCCAGATCGGCCCGGATATCGGGTGCAATGTCGTGACCATCGGCGAAGACCGTCAACGTGTCGGTCCAGTCGTGGTACAGCCTGACATAATTGTGCGACGGCGGGCCGGACCAGACGAGGCCCCAATGCTGGCCGGCGACTTCAAAGCCATCGCAATAGGGGCAGGGTACGATGGACGTGCCCCAGCCTTCGGCAAAGCCCGGAACATCAGGCATCTGGTCGGCAACGCCATAGCTCAGGATCAGTCGCAGCGCCCCAAGGCTTTCGCCAGCGCCAGTGAGGACAGAGAAATCGTCGATGGCGCCGGAGACCCTGTCGGCCCGGGCATTGACCAGCCTGATCGTGGGATAGCGCGCCAGCTGCTGCCGCGCTTCGGCCAGGATGTCCAGCGGTGGCTTGTGATCGTGGCCGAGCAGACCATGCGAGTGGCCGGCGAAGCGGTTGCGCGGCAGGCCGGTATCGAGAACGGTGACCTTGCGGCGGGCACGGCCGAGCTGCAGGGCGGCGGCGAGACCGGCAAAGCTGCCGCCGATGATGATGACGTCATCCATGGTGATGGGCTCCGTATGTGGATGAGGGGTTGGTTTGGGCCTGGCTTGCACATTTTTGACACTGCGTGGTATCGTAATTCAAGAATTATGATACTGTCAAGGACTGGAATTGTCGTGACCGAAAACAGCCAGGGCCGGCGCGGCCGGCCCGCCAATGAGGCGCTTGGCCAAACGATAGTCGACGCCGCGTGCGAACTCTTTGAGGAATTGGGTTTTCATGCGACGACATTGGACAAGGTCGCCCAGCGAGCGAAGATATCCAAGCTCAGCATCTATCGGCACTTCGAGAACAAGGAGGCGCTGTTCAGCGCGGCCATCGCGGCCCGCTGCCATCAGTTTGCACCACAGGCCCTTTTTGAAGGCGTCGACGGTTCGGCCGAAGATCAGCTCATGGCGGTGGGATCATCCCTGCTTCGCACGCTGTTGAACCCGGACGTCCGCAGTGTCGAAGCCATGATCATGGCCGACAAGACGAATCAAAAGTCGTTAAGCAAGCTCCATTACGAAGCCGGCCCCGCCCATGTCATCGCCCAAATCGAGGCCCTGTTGCGTCAGTTGCACGCGAAGGCGGTTCTGAACGTGACCGACCCTCTCCGGTCCGCCCGCTTGTTTGCCGCGCTTATCAAAGGATCCGATCTCCTGATTATCGCACGCTTCGATGAGGCGAGAGCAGAGGACGACAACGAAATCGAATCCTATTGCCGGTCGGCCGTCGCCATGTTCATCGCCGCGCACGGTGGCAACGACCACCCGGGCGGATAGCCTAGGAGTACTTGCATGATATTTGGGATGCTCGCATTGACATCAACGCGACTATTATCGTTGGGCAGCGGGCTGACCGGCGGAGTAACCGCTACCACCCCATTCGAGGCCTTAGTGCCGGCTTAGCAGACCGTCAGCTTTCGGGAAGCTGCAATGGTGGTCTGAACGGCAAAAATGCGGCGCAAAGCAGCCATTCAGGATTTGCCGGACCTTGTTGCGGAGCCGCCATGGTGCAGATCGCGGAACTCTAACCCTAGCGGAACCAACCGCCACGCAGCCGATTAACCGGCATGGAGCTCCAAACCACCCAAGGGCCACCCCATGAGCATTCTGCAAACCACGAAGAAGGCCGTCGAGCAGGTCACCGGCATCGCCAGGCCAGACAGGCGAGAGGTCGCCGACCTCCTGAGGCCGCGCAAAGCGAATGCATTTCGGTTCAGGGATGACGGGCTGGTGCCCAACCATCCGTTCTGGCCGCTGGTCGTCTATCGCGGCGCCGTGACGCTGCCCGAAGACTTCGATCCGGCGGCTGTCATGGAGGCGCTTTTTGAAGCCAATGGCTGGGGCGATAGCTGGCGCAACGGCATCTACAACTACGTTCACTACCATTCGCGCATACATGAGGTGCTGGGCGTCGCGCGCGGCACGGCCAAGGTTCGCTTTGGCGGCAAGATGGGACGAACGCTGTCGCTGAAGGCCGGCGACGTCGCGGTGCTTCCGGCCGGCACCGGGCACCAGCGTCTTTCCGCATCCGACGATTTTCTAGTCGTCGGCGCCTATCCTCAATCCGGCACCTATGACCTGTGCACGACTGCCGCCTACCATGCCAAGGCGGTCGTAACGATCCCCAAGGTTGGCCGGCCGCGCAAGGACCCTGTCTATGGAAGCAAAGGCCCGTTGCTCGCAGCCTGGGACAGGGACTGAAGCCGTTCTTTTCGAAGGGGCTTGCGGGTTGGCTTCGTGGCTCAAACCGAACCTTTGACCAACACCTACGGCGCCACCGACGAAGAAGGCCGCCTTGTAGATGGCGAAGAGGATCGTGCCGCTGTCGGCGTGCGGCAGCTCTGGCAATCAGGCTTGGTGCTATGTTATCGCAGTGACCCTGCCCGACGCATCGAGGCGACAACTGACTTGCGCCTGTCGGACTTCGATGCCACCCTTTCTTGCGTAGTCTATTCGCACCTCGATCGGCGCCGTGCGTGCACCCCGAAGTTGACGCAATGCGCCTGCGCTTACCGCGTGGACACGGACGGCGCCAAGCGGCGTCGCAGCGGCCATGATCGCCGCGCGGCAGGCTTGCACGACCGCAACCGGCGTACCGGGTCTCGCTGTCAGTGGTCCCAGAGATCCAAAGGGATACCCCTTGGTGGAGTCACTCCCACCGGCTTTGGAAGGCCTGAGGACGGGTGGCAGGACGATGGATTGCCTGGCGGTCTTGGCAGGGGAAGGGGCCGTCACTGCAGTCGAACTGTCGGGTGCGGTAGCCGCTTCGTTTTCGGCGGACGGATCGTCGCCCACACTGGCACTTGTGCTTGTGTCACCAACGTTGCCGCTGGCACTAACGCCTGCGTCGACTGATCCGTCTTCTGCACCGACCGAAGCTCCAACATTTGCTCCGCCTACGCCGTCGACGCTCGTGCCCGCCCCGACAGATACGCCTTGCGAACCGGCGCTCACTCCAGCACTGACCCCGACACCGCCGGCCCTACCGCCCACACCTGCTTCAAGAGCCGAGGCAGGCCCAATTGTGATCCCGATCGTCAACGCGGCTGCGACATACTTGTTCATTGTCATCTCCCCTGCGGCTTTCGCTCCCTAGTCTTCACTGGCGCGGCTCGCCGCTTTTGGATGGCCGTGTTGGAAGCAATGCTGCGGCAAGAGGTATGGTTGCCAGCAGAGCAGTTTGCGGCGACTTTTGGACCTTCACTTTCTGTTTTTTCGGCAAGTCCGGTTTACGGGCTGGTTGGGCGCCCGAATGCGATACCCTATTTGCAAGTGCACTCGCGGGGGTACGTGCTTTCGGCGCGCGCTCCACAGCCGCAGTGCGACGCTTACCCTTGACAATATCAATTGCCTCACGCGCGGCACTGAGGCTGCGGGCTAGACCGATAGCCCTTTCACGCTCTTGGTCCAGCGCGGCACTCAAATCTACCGAGCTCTGCTTTAAAGCATCGCGTTCCTGGCGAACAATATCGAGGTCACGTACAGCTGAATCTGCTCGTTCGCGTCCCCGTTCGAGTGTTTCTCGAGCCTGCTTTAGCGCGGCCTCGGCCACCTGTCGGTCCCTTATGGCGTTGGCCTGCTCGACGGCTGCCAGATTTGCGCCTTTCTTAAGAGCATCGATAGTTTGGCGAGCCGTGGTAAGTTCTTGTTCCAAGAGCTCAACCTTGTGCCGCTCCTCATCAAGCGTTCGCTTCGCAGCAAGCTGGGATGCGTCCATAGAGGGGTGCGCTCCAAGCGCGGCAGCCTTCTCGCTGTTCCAGAGACTGGCTTCGGCCCTGTAGCTTTCGATAACGCGCTGCGCCGCCTCCAGATCGAGCGCGAGCGCTTCGTCTGTTCGCTGCTGCTCATTTAGGGCTTGTGCTTGCTGAGCCACCGTGTCTGCCAGTACGTGTGCCTGGGCGCTTAGCTCACGTGCGCCGCGCTGCATAACCTCTAGCTCCACTCGTGCCGCGGCCAATTCGCGGCGTAAAGCCTCCTCATGCTCGCCGAGCGGCGTTTGCGCGCCCTCCTTGAGTGCCCGTGTTTTGAGTGCCTGTGTTCCGCTGACCACCAGCTCTCTAGATATAGGGGATCCGAGCGCGCTCGGTTGTGGCTTGCCGGGTTCTTTGCCGACCTCGGTGTGTTCGGAAACCACGACCGACGAGCTGTCGTTAGCTGTGGCAACCGCTGACGCTTCGGGCGCCAACTGACCATTTGCCGGAGATGCCAACAGCAGAACGAGGCATAACGGAATGAGGGATGGTATGGCGTTGCACCCCATGCCGCGTATCTCGTGAAGTAAAATCAAGGGCCGTCGTTTAATAAGGGTGAAGTCACAGCGGAGACATTTTGACCTGGTACTCTGCGCATGATTCATCACTGAACCTCACCGATCGCGGCCCTCACCGCTATTGTATTCTCCACTTACTGCACGCCGCGGATGCCGCACCAAAAAGATCAATGCTAGTGAAGCACCCTCGGCAACGCCAAAGCACGGAATTGCGCGCAAAGGCTGTTTCCTATTTCCTTAGTTGTCATCATTCGAACAAACGGAACTTTCGGCTTTCGGGATGACCATCTTCCCTACCCAACGGCTGTGATGCGGCGCAAAGCAGCCATTCAGGTCTGCGAAGGTCGACTTCGAGTCAACACCAGACTAAAAAGGTTGAAGTCGTTCCTTTAGAAGGGGCTTGCGGTCCGCTTCGGCCTAAACCAGACCATTGACCGACACCCCCCGCCGCTCAAGCCGCAAGCACCGCCGCATCCAGCCCGCGGATGATCTTGGCCAGTTCGACGCATTCGTCGTGGCGGACCTTGTTGCGCCGCCAGGCGAGGCAGATCGTGCGTTGCGGCATTGGTTCCTGGAACGGCACGATCTTCAGATCGGGGATAGTGCTGGCCGGTCCCGCCGCCATTTCCGGGATGAGCGTCACGCCGAGCCCGTGCGCCACCATCTGTAAGAGCGTCGTCAGGCTGGTCGCGCCATAGCTTGCCATTGCCACCGGCCGCACGCTGCCGCAGACGGCGAGCGCCTGTTCGCGCAGGCAATGGCCTTCCTCCAGCAGCATCAGCCGCTCCAGTGCCGGGCTTTCCGGCGGCACCGGCGGCGAGGCGAAGGCGGGGTCGCCGGCCGGGACGGCCAGGAAGAACCGGTCGGAGAACAGCGCCTCGGTGACCAGGCCTGGGTAATCGAGGGGTAGTGCCGCGACGAAGGCGTCGAGCTTTCCCGAAGCCGTGTCCTCGACCAGCGAAGCGGTCACCGCCTCGCGCAATTCGAGTTGCAATGCCGGGAAATGCCGTTTCAGCTTCGGCAGCACATGCGGCAAGAGATAGGGCGCCACCGTCGGGATGATGCCGAGCCGGAAGCGGCCCTCTAGCGCCGGGCGGCCGCGCCGGGCCGTCGCCTCGACGTCGCGGACGTCGGCAAGAATGCGCTCGATGCGCGGCAGTAGGGCCTGCGCCTCGTCGGTCATCCGCACCGCCTTGCCGCCGCGCTCGAACAACCGGCAATTGAGCCGCAGCTCCATCTCGGCGATCTGCGAAGAAAGCGCCGGCTGGCTGACGCCGGCGAGTTTTGCCGCACGGCCGAAATGCAGCGTTTGCGCCAGCGCTTCGAAATAATGCATCTGCCGGACGGTCAAGCCAATCATAAGGAAAACCTATCAGAATAAACAGCAAAGGCAATTTGTCTTTATCGGCTGGGCAGGCTAGTCTGGAACCATTCCAGAATGGCGCGGCTGCTGGCCCTGCCCGGAAAATCAACAAAATCCCGGAAAATCAACAAAATCGGAGGCAAAGATGGACGCGAAAACCGACGACAACAGCGCCGGCAAATGCCCGGTCCCACATGGACCGGCCAGGAGGAGCAATCGTGACTGGTGGCCGAACCAGCTTGACCTTGGCGTCCTCCATCAGCAGTCCAGCCTGTCGGACCCGATGGACGAGGACTTCGACTACGCCAAGGAATTCAAGAGCCTCGATCTCGATGCGGTGATCAGGGATCTGCACCAGGTGATGACCGATTCGCAGGATTGGTGGCCGGCCGATTTCGGCCATTACGGCCCGCTCTTCATCCGCATGGCCTGGCACAGCGCCGGTACCTATCGCATCGGCGACGGCCGTGGCGGCGCCGGCGCCGGCCAGCAGCGTTTCGCGCCGCTCAACAGCTGGCCGGACAACGCCAATCTCGACAAGGCGCGCCGGCTGCTGTGGCCGGTCAAGCAGAAATACGGCAGGAAAATCTCCTGGGCCGACCTGTTGATCCTCACCGGCAACGTCGCGCTGGAATCGATGGGCTTCAAGACCTTCGGCTTCGCCGGCGGCCGCGCCGATGTCTGGGAGCCGGAGCAGGACGTCGACTGGGGATCGGAAACCAAGTGGCTCGCCGACGAGCGCTATTCCGGCGACCGCGAACTTCAGGGCCATCTCGGCGCCGTGCAGATGGGGCTGATCTACGTCAACCCGGAAGGGCCGAACGGCACGCCCGATCCATTGGCCGCGGCGCGCGACATCCGCGAGACCTTCGCTCGCATGGCCATGAACGATGAGGAAACCGTGGCGCTCATCGCCGGCGGCCATACCTTCGGCAAGACCCATGGCGCCGGCGATGCATCGCTCGTCGGCCCGGAGCCGGAAGACGCCGGCATCGAGGCGCAGGGCCTCGGCTGGTCGAGCAAGCATGCCACCGGCATTGCCGGCGACGCCATCACCTCGGGCCTCGAGGTGACCTGGACCACGACGCCGACCAAATGGAGCAACAACTTCTTCGACAATCTGTTCAACTACGAATGGGAGCTGACCAAGAGCCCGGCCGGCGCCCATCAGTGGACGCCGAAGGGCGGCGCCGGTGCAGGCACCGTGCCGGACGCGCACGATCCCTCGAAGCGCCGCGCGCCGGCGATGCTGACCACCGACCTCGCGCTACGCGTCGACCCGGCCTACGAGAGGATCTCGCGGCGCTTCCATCAGAATCCTGATCAGTTCGCCGATGCCTTCGCCCGCGCCTGGTTCAAGCTGACGCATCGCGACATGGGTCCGGCCGTCCGCTATCTCGGCCCGCTCGTGCCGAAGGAAGAGCTGATCTGGCAGGACCCGATACCGGCAATCGACCACGAGCTGGTCAGCGAGCAGGACATCGCCTCGCTGAAGGCGAAGATCCTGGCCTCCGGCCTGTCCGTTTCAGAACTGGTTTCGACCGCCTGGGCGTCGGCCTCGACTTTCCGCGGCTCCGACAAGCGCGGCGGCGCCAACGGCGCCCGCATCCGCCTGGCGCCGCAGAAGGATTGGGAGGTCAACCAGCCGGCGCAGCTGGCCAACGTGCTCGAAAAGCTCGAAGGCATCCAGAGCGAGTTTAACGCCGGGCAGTCCGGCGACAAGAAAGTCTCGCTTGCCGACCTCATCGTTCTCGGCGGCGTCGCCGCGGTCGAGAAGGCGGCGAAAGACGGCGGCCATGCCGTCAAGGTGCCGTTCACGCCAGGCCGCATGGACGCCTCGCAGGAACAGACCGATGTCCAGTCCTTCGCCGCGCTCGAGCCGAAAGTCGATGGCTTCCGCAACTACGTCAGGGGCAAGCCGCCGATGTCGGTCGAAGCGATGCTGGTCGACCGGGCGCAGCTGCTGACCTTGACGGCGCCGGAGATGACTGTGCTCGTCGGCGGCTTGCGGGTGCTCGGCGCCAACACCAGCCAGTCGAAGCACGGGGTGTTCACCGACAGGCCGGGCACGTTGACCAACGATTTCTTCGTCAACCTGCTCAGCATGAATACGGTCTGGGATCCGGCCGCCGGCTCCGTTGAAGTCTACCAAGCGCGCGACCGCAAGACCAAGGCGGTCAAGTGGACCGGCACCCGCGCCGACCTGATCTTCGGCTCGCACGCGCAGTTGCGTGCACTTGCCGAGGTTTACGGCTCGGCCGACGCCGGGCAGAAGTTCGTCAGGGATTTCGCCGCGGCCTGGACCAAGGTGATGAACGCCGACCGTTTTGACCTCGCGGCCTGATCCAGCACACGAAGTTCTCGACGCAACAAAAAAGGCGCGGGCCTCGACCCGCGCCTTTTCGTTGGGCCTCCGAAAAGTCAGTCCTTCTCGAAAATGCCGGCCTTGGCAACCACGCCGGCAATGGCGCCGCCGATCAGCGGCGCGACGATGAACAGCCACAGCTGGCCGATCGCCGCAGTTCCCGAAAACAGCGCCGGTCCGATCGAACGGGCCGGGTTGAGCGATGTGCCGGTCACCGGGATGATGGCGAAATGCAGGCCGGCCAGCGTCAGGCCGATTACGAGGCCGGCGAAGGCCGTGGTGTGCTTGGCGTTGGTGACGCCGAGGATCACCGTGACGAAGGTGAAGGTTCCGATCAGCTCCCACAGGAAGGCCGAGCTGACGCCCCATTTCGTCACGTCCCAGCCATTGGCGCCGAAGCCGCCGGTGTGGCCGCCGACCTGTCCGGAGACGATGATCCACAGTGCCAGCGATGCGATGATGGCGCCGATGACCTGCGCGATCCAGTAGGGAATGACGTCCCTGGCCGGCATCCGCCCGGCGAGGAACACACCGAGCGTCACCGCCGGATTGAGGTGCGCGCCGGAAATCGGGCCGATCGCATAGGCCGCCGCAATCAGGCCGATGCCGAATGCCAGACCGATACCTTCCTGGCCAAGCGGCAGCGCGCCGCCGAAGCCGCCCGTCACCACCGAAGCCGTGCCGATGAACACCAATAGAAACGTGCCTAGAACTTCCGCCAGATAAGTTTTCATTGCCCTCTCCTCGTATCGACCCGCGGCTCCGCCTTTTTCTGCGACGCGAATCACCGCGCAAAGAGTATTCGCAACCGCAAAAGTTGCAAAGCAGAGCAGTTGCACCAGCCGGCGTGCTTGCGCCCGCCAGACAAGAACATTAGAAGCTTGTAATATATTGATCGAATTATTTGGTTCCGCATGCCGACGCCCGCTTGGTGGCGGCGGCTCGCGATGCACGAACCCACATTCGTCACCCGCCTTGCATGGATTGTCTCGCCGTCGGGGAAACAGAACTGTTTCAATCAGGACACGAAAAGCTCTAAGAGCAGGGCCGGATTTTATTTTGCTGAGTAATGGAAGACGACAATGAGACTGGGCGGGCGGCTGGCGGCAGCCATCGAAGTGCTTGACGACATTGGCCGGCGCCACCGGCCGGTGGCCGATGCGCTGAAGGACTGGGGCCTGTCGCACCGCTTCGCCGGTGGCGGCGACCGCGCCGCGATCGGCAACATCGTCTATGACGCGCTGCGCCGCAAGCGCTCGGCCGGCTGGCTGTTGGGCGAAGACACGCCGCGCGCCATCGGCTTCGGCGCGCTGCTGCTCGAGTGGGGCCAGACGGCGCAGTCGCTGAACGAGGCGCTCGAGGGCGACAAGTTCGCGCCGCCGCTGCTGAACGCCGACGAATTGAAAACCCTCGCCGCTCGCCGGCTCACCGACGCGCCGCCGGCTGTCAGGGCAGACATCCCTGACTGGTGCATGCCGCTGTTCGAGCGGGCGTTCGGCACGGCCTGGGTGGAAGAGGGTGCCGCGCTTGGCACTCGCCCGCCGCTCGACCTCAGGGTCAACACGCTCAAGGCCGATCGTGGCAAGGTGCTGGCGGAATTGGCGGAGACCGGCGCCAAGCCTGCGCGGATCGCGCCGCACGGCATCCGCATCCCGCCGATCGACGGCGACGGCAGGCACCCGAACGTGCAGGCCGAACCGGCCTTCCAGAAAGGCTGGTTCGAGGTTCAGGACGAAGGTTCGCAGATTGCAGCCGAACTGGCCGGCGCCGAGCCTGGCATGCAGGTGCTCGACTTTTGTGCCGGCGCCGGCGGCAAGACGCTGGCGCTGTCCGCGGCGATGGACAATCGCGGCCAGATCTTCGCCCACGATGCCGAGAAGGCAAGGCTGGCGCCGATATTCGACCGCATCCGCCGCTCGGAAAACCGCAATGTGCAGATCGTCACCAAGCCGGCCGAGCTTGCGCCGCTCGGCAAGCACATGGATATCGTCCTGATCGATGCGCCCTGTACCGGCAGCGGCACGTGGCGGCGCCGGCCGGATGCCAAATGGCGGCTGACGCAAAGGCAGCTCGACGCCCGCAAGGGCGAGCAGGAGACGATACTCGATGCCGCCAAGGACTTCGTCAAACCCGGCGGCCTGCTGGTCTACATCACCTGTTCGGTGTTCGACGAGGAGAATGGCGACCAGGTTTCGGCCTTCCGGGACCGCCATCCCGGCTTTGTCCCGGTCGATCACCGCCAGCTTTGGGACAGCCGTTTTGCGGGCCACGAAGCGGCAGTGCGTATTGGCGCCGCGGGCGGCATTTCGCTGTCGCCGTTGCTGAGCGGCACCGACGGCTTTTATTTCTGCGCGCTGCGGCGGGCTGGCTGAACGGTTGCCGGATGTCGCCGATCTCGCTTCTTATCAGCAGGTTTAGCCAATTGCTGCAGTGCAGCATTTGCGATTGCCTGCCGCCCACCCCTCTGCGATAAATGCCTCTGCAATAAGATTTGTCGAGAAACGAAGGGCGACGGCCATGGCAGCAAAGATCGTTCCTGCTCCCGATTATGAGGACCGCGTCAGGACGTCCTTCGCGCGCCAGAACGCGATGATGACGATTGGCGCCGAGCTGACGCTGGTGACGCCCGGTATCATCGAGATCGAAATGCCCTATTCGTCGGCACTGACCCAGCAGCACGGCTTTCTTCATGCCGGCGTCATTTCGACGGCTCTCGATTCGGCCTGTGGCTATGCGGCATTCTCGCTGATGCCGGAAAATTCCGGCGTGCTGACCATCGAGTTCAAGGTCAATCTGCTGGCGCCCGGCCGGGGCGAGCGCTTCCTGTTCCGCGGCTCGGTGACCAAGCCCGGTCGCACCATTATCGTCGCCGATGGCCAGGCCTATGCGTTCGCCACCGACGGCGAGGCCAAGTTGATCGCCACGATGACCGGAACGATGATGACGGTGCTCGGCCGCGACGATATCGAGGGCTGAGGAACGGGCAGGGGAGGACAGACGATCATGGCCGGCAAGACACCTGGTGAGCTCACCCTGATTTCCGGCAAGTCCGTTCTCTTCGTCATGGCGGCCGAAGCCGAATACGGCCCACACTTGCAGCGGCTGTTCACGCCGCTGATGACCGGCGTCGGGCCGGTCGAGGCCGGCGTCGGGCTCAGCGCCGAACTGTCCCGGCTGCACGCCGGGAAGGCGCTGCCGGATCTGGTCGTGTCGCTCGGTTCGGCGGGCAGCCGGATGCTGGAGCAGACGGAAATCTACCAGGCCGTTTCGGTCGCCTACCGCGACATGGACGCTTCGCCCTTGGGTTTCGAGAAGGGCGCCACGCCGTTTCTCGACCTGCCTGTCGGTGTGCCGCTACCGTTCAGGATACCGGGCATCAGGCCGGCGACGCTGTCCACCGGCGCGGCAATCGTCTTCGGCGCCGCCTACGACGCGGTCGCCGCTGATATGGTCGACATGGAGACCTTCGCCTGCCTGCGCGCCTGTCAGCTGTTCGACGTGCCGCTTATCGGCCTGCGCGGCATTTCCGACGGGGCGGCCGATCTGAGACACGTCGGCGACTGGACGGAATACCTGCATGTCATCGACGAGAAGCTGGCCGGGGCGGTGCAACTGCTGGAACAGGCGATCGCGTCTGACACGCTGCAGTTTTGACCTGTCCCATTAAGATGCGGATTCGGAGTGAGAGAGACGCCCCGCAACCCATTGCGCCGACTCGTTTCTTTCTTTAAACGCTCGCCATGAAAACAGCCAATCATCCCGACACCGTCCTGATTGTCGATTTCGGCAGCCAGTTCACTCAGTTGATTGCCCGCCGCATTCGCGAGGCCGGCGTCTTTTCCGAGATCGTGCCCTTCCAGTCGGCTGAGGCGGCGTTCAAGCGCATCAATCCAAAGGCGGTGATCCTGTCCGGCGGTCCGGCCTCGACCAGCGACATCGGCAGTCCGCGCGCGCCACAGATCGTCTTCGACGCCGGCGTGCCGGTGCTCGGCATCTGCTATGGCCAGATGGCGATGTGCGTGCAGATGGGCGGCGTCGCCGAAAGCTCCGACCATCGCGAGTTCGGCCGCGCCTTCGTCGAGATCGCCAAGGACAGCCCGTTGTTCGAGGGCCTGTGGGCGCCCGGCCAGCGCCACCAGGTGTGGATGAGCCATGGCGACCGTGTCATCTCCCTGCCGAAGGGATTCGAGGTGCTCGGAAAATCGGAGGGCTCGCCCTTCGCCATCTTCGGCAATGTCGAGCGCAAGATGTACGGCCTCATGTTCCACCCCGAAGTGGTGCACACGCCGGACGGCGCCAGGCTGCTCCAAAACTTCGTCCACAACATCGCCGGCATCGAAGGCGACTGGACGATGCGGGCCTACCGTGAGCACGCGGTCGAGACGATCCGCAAGCAGGTTGGCAAGGGCAAGGTGATCTGCGCGCTTTCGGGCGGCGTCGATTCCTCGGTCGCGGCCCTGCTGATCCACGAGGCGGTCGGCGATCAGCTGACCTGCATCCTCGTCGACCACGGGCTGATGCGCAAGGACGAGGCGGCCGGCGTGGTGGAGATGTTTCGCCAGCACTACAATCTGCCGCTGATCCTGGTCGATGCTTCGGACCGTTTTATCGGCGCGCTCGAGGGCGAGTCGGATCCGGAGAAGAAGCGCAAGACCATCGGCCGGCTGTTCATTGAAGTGTTCGAGGAGGAGGCCGAGAAGCTCGGCGGCGCCGATTTCCTGGCGCAAGGCACGCTCTATCCCGACGTCATCGAAAGCGTCTCTTTCACCGGCGGACCGTCGGTGACGATCAAGTCGCACCACAATGTCGGAGGCCTACCCGCGCGCATGAACATGCAGCTGGTCGAGCCGCTGCGCGAATTGTTCAAGGACGAGGTGAGGGCGCTCGGCAAGGAGCTCGGCCTGCCCGACAGCTTCATCGGCCGGCATCCGTTCCCCGGCCCCGGTCTCGCCATCCGCTGCCCGGGCGGCATCACCCGCGAAAAGCTGGAGATCCTGCGTGAGGCCGATGCCATCTATCTGGATGAGATCCGCAAGGCCGGCCTCTACGACGCCATCTGGCAGGCCTTCGCCGTGCTGCTGCCGGTGCAGACCGTCGGCGTGATGGGTGACGGCCGCACCTACGAATTCGTCTGCGCGCTGCGCGCCGTCACCTCGGTAGATGGCATGACTGCGGATTTCTACCACTACGACATGGCATTCCTGGGCGCCGCCGCCACCCGCATCATCAACGAGGTGCGCGGCATTAACCGCGTCGTCTACGACGTGACGAGCAAACCGCCAGGCACGATCGAGTGGGAGTGAGGAGGGAGTGCGGTGGAGTAGTATCGGATAGCAGAGGACACTCGAGCGAATCCTAGGCCATCGATAGCAGCCGATAGGTTCTAGGCGACCGGCAGATCTGCCGCTGTGTCGGGCGTCTCCCCGCTCTTCGAACGGCGCCCATACCCCGTCGGGCCCACCCCAACCTTCGCGACTTTGTGGCCTTCAAATATTCGGTCGCGCGCTGCTCGAAGAAGTTAGCGCGCGACCAGTTCTCGGCGTCGACCACACGGTCGTAGATCGATTACTGCTCCTTCTTGAACAGGTCCTGGAAGATGAGCTGGCCCCACGTGCGGCCGCGTGCGTGAACCAGCGCGCCACCCTCGCTGAGCTTTCCCAGCTTGACGGGTGCGAACCCGAGTTGTTTGGCCAAGGCCGCCACCGGAGCGGTCGCGTCCTCGTCGTCGCTCGACAGAAAGACGACCCGGTG
>NZ_JAMYNH010000023.1:0-72804 GCF_040318975.1 Mesorhizobium sp. M0983
CGCCGTGTGTCCGCCGCTCCGCTAAACACGGGGGCTGCGCGGCGGACACGCCGACGTCACAGCTACTGCCACGCCATTTTTGCAGAACTTGACGCACACAACTTTTTCTGACGCATGAAGATGGTCGTTTCCTCAGTTCCTGATCGGATCTTGAGGCGCGCCCGCGGTAGTGGGCGCGGGAGCGTTTTCACGCCCAGCGATTTTCTTGATCTGGCGGGACGGTCAGCGATCGATCAGGCGCTCTCGCGCCTCGTCAAAAGAGATAGGTTGCGGCGTCTCGCCCGCGGACTTTACGATTTCCCGAAACTGCATCCAAAACTTGGGGCGCTTTCCCCGTCGCCCGATTATGTTGCCCAGGCGCTGGCCAGGGAGAAGGGCTCTCATGTGCAGGTCGCCGGGACGCATGCGGCCAATGCGCTTGGTCTGACCAGCCAAGTTCCCGCCCGAACCTCGTATCTCACGGATGGTCCATCCCGTCGCGTGGTGCTCGGAAAGCGTGTTATCGACCTGCGCCATGCGTCGCCCAAACACTCGATAGCACCGGGGAGTGCTGCGGGAACAGTCGTTCAGGCGTTGCGGCATCTCGGGCCATCACGGGCCGCCGATGTCGTTCAGATCGCGTCGCGCCAACTGTCCCTGAGTAACAAAAAGAGACTCGTCTCAACCGCCATACAGGCGCGGCTTGGATGCGTCCAATACTAAGCGCCATTGGCGACTCACCATCGGATGCGGCTCATGGATAGCTTCGTGCGCCAAGCCGCGTCGGTTAGCCATGTGGTGCGCGTGCTAACTCATCCACGGCAGCTGAAAGAACGCGTTCGGGGTCCGAGGCGAGCACATCTTGCGGACGTTTGCCGCCAAGGAAGCTATTGATCGATGCAAACCAATAGGCGAGCCCCCAGGCATCCCTTTTCCCGCGAAACACACTCAGAACCTTAGCGAGCGGTTTAGTGGGCCGATATCCAGCTGCAATATCCAGAGCGTAGCCGGGAAAATAGTCTACACCCCGATGCCGAACTGCTAAGATGCGGCCTTGTTTTTTCCACTTATTTGGCTGCGCACGTGGGTTGCTCGTGCTGAACCCTGCCATTGTCGCGACTTGAGGAGCGGTCAGCCAACCGCCGCTTTCCAATACTTCTCTTCTCGCCTCGGCCGCCATCCGCGCTTGTGTGAGCACGTGTTGCGGAGGGAGTACGTCAGGGACCAGGGCGTCGATTATCGTGTTTATGGCTTCGCGCTGGCGACTCATCAGGATCGTACGCACCAGAGGCGCAATGCTGACGAGCGTGTCCGCGAGGCCGCGCACAGCAGGTTCACTCCCATGCTCGACCGTTACTGCTATGACCAGCTCGGCAGTTAGGCGATCAAGTCGGTCACCAACCTCCTTCGGCCTTCCGGTGAGGACGCCAAATCCCGACAGTTCAATAGTCTCATGGGTAAGTGCCATGATCTCCCGCTCCTGGGGTGATGAGCATGGTTACATATGTAGCACAACAACCGGTATCACAGGTGCAGCTAAGCTGTGGGCATTTGGCGTCCAAGTTCGCTGATTGCCTGGAGCTTGCAGACCGCGTCCCAACGACCGACCGGCGTAAGCCGGCAGTGCCCCCGACGCTATCCCTTGATCGCCGAGCCGACGATCGAATCCACGAAGAAGCGCTGCAGGAAAACGAACAGCACCAGTGGCGGCAGGACGGCAAGAGTGGCGCCCGCCATGACCAGTCCGGTGTTGAGCGCACCTCTGTTGTAGCTGAGCAGGCGGCTGAGGCTAATGACGATCGGATAATCTTCCGCATTGCCCTGCAGCACGGTAAGCGGCCACAGATAGCTGTTCCAATGATAGACGAAGGCCAACAGCGCCAATGCCGCGGTCGCGGGCGCCACGCTCGGCGCGACGATCTTGAACAGGATCACAAGTTCCGACGCCCCATCCATCCGTGCCGCGTCGATCAAATCGTCCGGCACGCCGGCGATGAACTGGCGCATCAGGAAAATGCCGAAGGCATTGGCGAGGTTGGGCACGATGATGCCGGCAAGGCTGGCATTCAGACCGATCGATCCGACGAGACGGTACAGCGGGACCAAAGTCACGATCGGCGGCAGAAACATTGTGGCGATCAGCACCGAAAACAGCAGTGAGCGGCCGGGAAAGTGATGCTTGGCGAAGGCGTAGCCAGCCATCATGCTGGTGACCAGAATGCCAGCGGTGGTGATCGTGGCGATCACGAGCGAATTCCACATCGAGCGGCCGACATTGATGATGCCGGACACTTTCTCATACGCTTCGAGGCTCGGCGTGCGCGGTATCCACACCGGCGGCACCTGCATGGTTTCGGCCGGCGTCTTCAGGCTGGAGAGCACCATCCACAACAGCGGAAAGGCGGAGGCCACGGCAACCAGCAGCATTAGCGTGGCGAGCAGTGCTCTGCGGCCCGCCAGGCGTTTGCGCGCCAACCGGCTCGATGCTGATCGGCCCGGCGCGCTCATTCGTCATCCTTCCGGTTGGCAAATGCAAACAGCGCGCACACAACGACGATCAGCGCCAACATCAGCATCACTGCCATGGCCGAGCCCAATCCGCCTTGCGCGCGCTCGATGCCGACACGGCGGATGTGATAGGTCAGCACATTGGTCGAGCCGACCGGCCCGCCTTGGGTGATCAGCGCCACCGGCTCGAACACCTGCACGGCGTTTATGATGGCGATGACGGCGCTGAACAGAAGCGTGCGCCGCAGCAGCGGCAAAGTGATAAAGCGGAACTGTTCGCGTCGGGTGGCGCCGTCCAGAGTCGCCGCCTCGTAAAGACTGCCCGGGATCTGGGTCAGCCCGGCAACGGCCAGCACGGTAAAATAGCCGATCTGCTGCCAGACATTGAGGACGACGATCGAGATCAACGCCGATCTTGGCGAGGACAGCCAGGGTTGCGGGCCGATGCCGGCGAGGCCGAGCATCTGGTTGAGCGGCCCTTCGCTCGGCGAATAAAGCTTCGACCAGACCAGCGTCACGGCGATCATCGGCACCATGTAGGTGGAAAACAACACGGTCCGCAGCGCCGTGCCGCCTGCGACATCGCGCTGGTAGACCATCAAACCGAACGCGACCGAAAGGGGCAGGATGAGCATCACCGACAATGCCGTGTAGATCGCGGTGTTGAGCAGTGCTCGCTTGAAATCCCGCCCGACCGAGGTCGGTCCGAATATTTCGCGAAAATTGTCGAAGCCGATGAAGCTCGCATTGGAAAAAGGCGTCTGCGTCGACCAGTCCTGGAATGACAGCCAGATGGTGAGCAGCATCGGCAGCAGGATGAAAACACCGATCAATGTCACGGCAGGCGCCAGCATGATGCCCGCCGAGGCACGATAGTTCTTGATCATCGCTCTGCTTCCAAAGCGCCGGGCTCTCGAAACAGCGCCTTCGCTATTTGGCGGCACGCTCCAGGATCGAGACGGCATCGGCCTGCGCGTTCGCCTGCGCATCCTTGGCCGAGAGCTGACCATACTGCAACGCCTCGAGCGTCTGCTGCAGCGATTCGCTGAACTCCTGGCCGCCCGGCACGACAGGGAAGGGCTTGGCGTCGGCAAGGACGCTGACATAGCCGGACAGGAACTCGGAGCCGAGCTTGTCCTTATGGGCTTCGATGTCGGAGGTCCGCGTCGGCAGGATGCCCATCGACATCAGAATATCCGACATTGCCGAGGCGCCGTTCTCGCCGGACTTCGGACTGTTCAGCCACGCCAGGAAATCCCATGCCGCTTTCTGCTCGGCTTCACCGGCATTGGCGTTGACGACGGTCATCCACGAATAGGAGATCGAGTGCGGCTTGTCGCCGTTCGGACCCACCGGGATGGGTGCGGTGGCGATATTGGAGAACTTGTCGCCCATGCCGCTCTTCAATGCGCTTTCCCACCAGTTGGCCATGATGATCATGCCGGTCTTGCCGGAAACGAAATTGTCGAGGAAGGGACCGGTTGTGTTGGCGTCGGCCGTGGCCATCGCCGGATCGCTGGCACCGGACTTGATCAGGTCCTCGTAGAGCTGGAAAGTCTCGCCGGCTTGAGGACTGTCGAGCACCGGTTTGCCGTCCTTGACCAGCTCGCCGCCATTGGAGGCCAGTAGCGAGGCGAAGGGATGGACGACGCCCGCCGCCCAGGAATTGATCATGCCGAAACCTTGCTGGCCGGCATCTTTCCTGGTCAGCTTCTGGGCCGCATCCTTCAATTCGGACCAGGTTTTCGGCGCGGCCGTAATGCCTGCCTGCTTGAACAGCTCCTTGTTGTAGTTCAGTGCATAGACGTCGATCTCGTTTGGAATGCCGTAGAGCGTGCCACCAACAGAGGCCGCACTGACGACACCGGCCGGCCACGCACTCTTGACCTCGCCGGCAACCGCATCGGGGGCCGGCGCGACCAGCTTGTCTCGCGCCAGTTCGGGCAGCCACAAATCATAGATGCCGCCGATCGTCGGCCCGTCCGAGCTGCCGCCCTGGGAACGCAGTGTCGTCAGGAGATCGCCGAAGGGGACGGCGCGCACGGTGACGGTCACATCCGGATTGCTCTTGGCGTAGTCCTTGGCCGCGGCGTCCAGCAAAGCGACCGTTTCGGGCGACCAGTGGGTCAGATAGGAGATGTTGACCGATTGGGTCCAACCAATGGTGGGCGAGGCCAACAACCCTGCAGCCAGCGCCAGTTTCGAAATCCAAGCCAAAGACATCCGACCCTCCGCATAGCCACACAGCGACGTCCATGACGTTATGACAAGTTGAAGCAACGATGCAAGCGCTATCTTCGTGGAGAGCTCCTGCCGGTGTTGCGGCGTTTTCTTACTGCGGTCAACCAAGTATGCAAGATTACATCGTGAAAACAAGAAATTATCTGATACAGTTCGAGATGTTTCTCCGCTGCCGGCCATGCCCGAACATACCGCAAGGCACTTGCGGTCCAAGTCATGTCGTTATAATGACATGAGAAAAGCTATGACTGCCTTGCGGCTTTTGAACCGCCGTGGGATGACAATATCGACAAGAATGGGAGACTGAGCATGCTTTCAATTCATCGACGCGCCGCACTCGGCCTGATCGGCGGGTTTGCCGCAGTCTGCACCGGGGTCCTCACCGCACTGCCGGCCAAGGCCGACGACACCGTGACCCTGTGGAGCTGGCGCACCGAGGACGAGGCTGCGATGCGCCGCATCTTCGACGCCTTCGAGGCCAAGACTCCCGGCATTAAGGTCAACATCCAGTTCACCCCCGACGCCGACTACCAGAACCGGCTGAGCACGGCGCTGCGTGGCGGCCGCGGGCCTGATATCGCTCAGCTCAAGGCTTACGGCGAACTGCAACCGTTCATCGAGGGTGGGTATCTCGACGCGCTCGACGACAGCGTGCCGGAGCTGAAGAACATGCCCGATAGCGCGCTGGGCGGCGCTCGTGGCCGTGCCGACGGCAAGACCTATGGCGTGCCCTATTCGGTGCCGATGATGGGCGTCTTCTACAATCAAGACATCTTCGCCGCCCAGGGCATCGACATTCCCAAGACCTACAAAGATTTCGTCGCCGCCTGCGAGAAGCTGAAAGCGGCGGGGATAACGCCAATAGCCGCCGGCGGTGCCAACGGCTCCGCCTGGGCGCTGGAGATCGGCGTCGGTGTTGTCGGCCCGACCATCTATGGCCCGGGCTTCTACGACGAAATGATGAGCGGCAAGGCGACCTTCGAGGATCCGCGCTACGTGGCTGCCCTGAAACGCTATGCCGACTTGAAGCCATATTTCTCCGACGGCTTTGCCGGGGTCGATTACACCACCTCGACACAGCAATTCATCGGCGGCAAGGCGGCCATGTTCTTCGGCGGCTCGTTCGAGAACGGCAGCTTCAAGGCGCAGAACCCGAAGCTGAAATTCTCGATCTTCCCGTTCCCCGCCGACGATCCTGCCACCAAGCTCTACACCTCGGCCTTTTCAGACGGCTCCTATGGTCTGGTCTCTGAAAGCACCAACAAGGAGGCAGCGATCAAGGTGCTCAACTTCATGGCTTCGGCCGAGTTCGCGCAGCTCTTCGCCGACGAGTTGGGCTGGCCGCCGGCCCGTACCGACGTCACCGTGAAGGACCCGGTACTCGCCACGATGATGGAGATGTCGAAGAATTCCACACCCTATCTGACGCTTGTCGGCTTCCGCTGGCAAACGCCTACGGCCTCCTCGATCCTGCAGTCCGAGATCATCGACATGGTCGAAGGCAACATCACGCCGCAGAAGCTGGCGGCGGACATGCAGGCCGCCGTCAGCAGCTGGTTCAAGCCGAAGCAGTAGGCCGTCACACCCTGCGCGAAACAGCACATGATCGCCCGTCGCCGCAAAAGCAGCCTTCAGCGCACCCAGCAGCGCATGGCCGTGCTGTTCATCGTGCCGGCACTGGCCGTTTATGCGCTGTTTGTCCTTTATCCGCTGCTGATGTCGCTGTGGGGCAGCTTCTTCGTCTGGAGGGGCCTGCGCATGCTGGAGTTCGCCGGCCTGTCGAATTTTACCCGCCTGTTCGTTTTCCCGAGCGGTGGGCGGCTCTACGGAGCGCTCTGGCACAACGTCGCCTGGTTCTTCGGCATCATGCTGTTCCAGAACGGCCTTGGTCTGCTGTTGGCCTGGCTGCTGTTCCTGCGCGCCAAAGGGGCGGCCTTCTTCCAGTCGGTCTTCTTCTTCCCGGCAGTGCTGAGCCCGGTCATCGTCGGCGCCCTGTGGCGGCTGCTGCTGGCGCCCGGCGGCACCATCGAATGGATGCTCAACGGCCTTGGCCTGCATCAAGGCAGCCTGACGGTTCTCGGCAACAGCCACACGGCACTCGTGATGCTGATCGCCGTCGACGCCTGGAACTGGATGGGCCTGCCGGTGCTGATCTACACCGCCGGCCTCAGGCAGATTTCGTCCCAGATATTCGAGGCTGCCAGGCTGGATGGCGCCGGCAGCGGCCGTATGCTGGTCTCGGTTGCCCTGCCTTTGCTGATGCCGGCCGTCGGCACGTTGACGACGCTGTCGTTCATCAACACCTTCAACCAGTTCGACATCGTCTATGTCATGCAAGGCGTGCAGGGCAATCCGAGCTATTCCACAGACACGCTGGTGACCTATTTCTACCGGCTCGCTTTCGGCGCCGAAGGCGCGGTCGGTATCACCGATATAGGCCTGGCGCTTGCGCTGGGAACGCTGCTGTTTCTCATCCTCAGCATCGGCACGCTTGTGATGCTGCGCTTCTTCGACCGCCGCACGGTGCAACTGTGAATATGCTCGCCATCCCTCGACAGCTTGCTCGGCTGCCCGGCTGGACGGCGCTGGTCCTGTGGACCGCAGCGGTGCTGCTGCCGCTCTATATTCTCGTCGTCTCCTGTTTCAAGACCACGGCGGAGATCTACGACAACAGGCTCGGCCTGCCGCAAAGCTTTGCCTTCGACAATTTCGTTGCGGCCTGGACGCGCGCCGATCTCGGCCAGAATTTCATCAACAGCCTGATCGTCACCGGCGGTGCGGTGATCCTGACGATTATCGTGTCGGCAATGGCCGCCTATCCGCTGAGCCGCTATCGGCTGGGCTGGAACGGTATCATGCTCGGCCTGTTCCTGTCCGGCATCATGCTGCCGATCCGGCTTGCCTCGGTGGAGCTGTTCACGCTGATGCGCAACCTTGGCCTGCTCGATTCGCTGATCGGCCTGATCCTCGTCTATTCGGCCATCCGCATTCCCTTCGCCGTCTTCATCTTCGCAAATTTCATGCGGGTACTGCCGTCCGAGCTCGACGAGGCTGCGCGCATGGATGGGGCCGGCGAGGCGCGCATTCTGTTCCAGATCGTGCTGCCAATGGTGAAGCCAGCCGTATCGATCGTCGCCATCTTCACCGCTATCGCCGTGTGGAACGACTTCTTCTTCCCGCTGATCTTCATCTTCGACGACCGCTACAAGACCGTGCCGCTGGCGATCAGCGTGTTTGTCGGCCAGTTCCGCACGGATTGGGGCCTCGTGTTCGCCTCGCTTGCCATCTCCATGGCGCCCATCCTGATCATGTACTGTCTGCTTGCCCGCCAGATTCGCGAGGGCGTCGGCTCCGGGGGAGGCGCGAAATGATCGAGGACAAGGTCTATGCCGCACGCTCGATTCTGGTCGTCGGGGCGCATGCCTTCGATGCCGAGGTGATTGCCGGTCCACTGGCGGCGGCGGCGGTGCAAGGCGGTGCCGAAGTCACCTTCCTGCATCTCAGCATGGGCGAGCAGGGCCATCCAAGCCTCGCCCCCGAGTACTATTGCGTCCAGAAGCAGGAGGAGGCCGCAAAGGCCGCAGCCAGGCTGGGCGTTGCCATGCGCAGTCTCGGGCTGCACGACGCCTTCCTGCCCTGCGACGACGAGACGGCGCTCAAGGTTTGCGATGTTGTGCGCGAGTTGAAGCCGCAAATCGTCATCACTCACTGGCATGGCAGCTGGCACAAGGACCATCGCGCCGCGGCCCGACTGACACAGACCGGTATTTTTTTTGCGGCATTGCCGACGCTGAAGCGCGACCATGCTGCACACACACCGCAACTGCTGCTGTTCGGCGAAAACTGGGAGGACGACGAAGGCTTTCGCCCCGAACACCTCGTCGACGTCACCGACGGCTTCGAGGCCTGGAGCGAGGCGGTGCGGGAATACGAACTGGCACGCGGCCTGAGCAGTTTCCCCTACGTCGATTATTGCAGTGCGCTTTATCGGCTTCGCGGCTGCCTGCGCGGCACGCGCTACGCGCAGGGTTTTGCGGCGGCCTCGCAGTCCTGGCAAGCCGGCAGTGGCCTGTTCGCGCCGGCCAATCGGAGCGGCTCTCGATGACACGCATTCTGGCTATCGATCTTGGCGGCACCAATTTGCGCGCCGTAATCCATAGCGGCGATGTTCGCTGGCTGGAGATGCTGAGCCGCGAGCCTGCGCCGACAAGCCTGGATGCCTTCGTCGCCCGTATCGGTGCCTTGCGCGCCGAGGCCGGTCCGGTCGACGCCCTCGGGCTTGCGGTGCCCGGACTTGTCGAGGGCTCGGTCTGCCGCTGGATTCCGAACCTTCCCTATCTCGACGGCATCGACATCGCGGCCTTGTTTCCTCGTCTGCCTGTTGCCATTGGCAATGACGCGCAGGTCGCCATGCTGGCCGAAGCGGTCGAAGGTGCCGCAAAAGGCCTGTCCGATGCCATCCTGCTGGCGATCGGCACCGGTATCGGCTCCGCCGTTCTGGCCAACAACCGCATCGTTGCCGGCGCACGTGGCGGCGCCTGCTCATTCGGCTGGGCCTGCGCCGACATCGAGGATGAAGGCGAGGACCGCAGCGGCTGGCTGGAGCGCTTCGCTTCCGGGCGGGCGTTCGACGCCGCGGCGCGCCAGATCGGGCTGGCCAATGGCGGCAGGCTGGTCGAGGCCGCGCGGGCTGGCAACACGGCCGCACTTGACGCCTTGGAGCTGCCGGCGCGCCGGCTGGGCACTGTCCTTGCGGGTGCGGTCGCGCTGCTCGATCCGCAGGCGATCCTGATTTCCGGGGGTCTTGCCGATGCGCTGGACGTGGTAGGGCCGCCGCTGCTTTCGGCTTTGCAGCGTCAGCTGCCGCCGCATCTGCGCGATGTCGTTCTGCGGTCCGGCGAATTCGGCTCCCGCGCCGGTCTCGTCGGCGCCGCGCTGGCCGGTCTCGCCGGAGCACAGTGGAGGCAGATAAGATGAGTCAAGCGAGCTTCCATCTGCCCGACCGCCGAAGGCCCGAGCCGCTCTGGTATCAGGTGGAAGAGGCCATCCGCGCCATCGTCAAGAGCGGCGAGTGGGCGACCGGCGACCAGATTCCGGCCGAAGACAGATTATGCGCCCTGTTCGGGGTGAGCCGTATCACGCTGCGCCACGCTCTGCGCAATCTTGAGGAGCACGGGCTGCTCAGGCGCGAACATGGCCGTGGCACCTTCGTGCGCTCCACTACGCTGGTCGCCGGCACCCGCGAACTGACCAGCTTCACCCAGGAAATGGGCAATATGGGCGTGGTCGCCGGCTCTCGCTTGCTCGACTGCAGCCTGACCACCGCCAACGTCGCCGCGGCCGGAGCGCTGGAGATCGAGGAGGGCGACCCGGTGGTGCGCATCCGGCGGCTCAGGCTCGGGAACAACGAGCCGATCGGCATCCAGACGGCGCAGCTCTCGGCCGCGCGCGTGCCCGGCTTTCTCGATGCCGGCCTGCTGCAGGGCTCGCTCTACGAAGCACTGGAACGCCACTATGGCATCGTGCCGGTCGCAGCGCGCGAAAACTACCGTGTCGGCGCGGTCGGGGCGGCGGATGCCGAGTTGCTCGATCTGCCTGCGGGGAGCCCCGCTTTCGTGGTCGAGCGCATCACCACCGACGAGCGCGGCCCGTTCGAATTCACTGTCTCGGTGATGCGTGGCGACCGCTACGAAATCCGCTCGACGCTGCGTGCCGGTCGCGCCGCGCCAACCGCAAGAAGCTGAGCCATACCCAAGCCGACCCATAACAGGAGTACCGACGTGTCCGATCTTTACATACCCCGCCTTGCCGCCCTCATCGAACAGGCCTCGAAAGCCAATGCCGAAGCCTTTGGCGAAGCGGCCAGCCGCTTTGCCGACACGCTCGAGAGCGGCGGGTTGGTTCATCTTTACGGCTCGGGCCACTCGGTGTTGCCGGTCCAGGAAGTGTTTCCGCGCTACGGCAGCTATGTCGGCTTCAATCCGCTGACCGACCCGCGTGTCATGTGGCATAACGTGCTCGGCGCCGGCGGCGTGCGCGAACTTCTGTGGCTGGAGCGGACCGAGAAATACGCCGAGAAATTCCTCGACCACCAGCCGCTGAACAAAGGCGATTCGATCATCATCTTTGGCCACAGCGGCCGCAATTCGTCCGGCATCGACACCGCGCTTTATGCGAAAAAACGCGGCATCTTCGTCGTTGCGATAACTAGCAAGAACAATCTCGACAAGCCGGCGACGCACTCTTCCGGCAAACGGCTTGCCGATGCCGCCGACCTTGTCATCGACACCTGCTCGCCGATCGAGGATGCCATCGTGCCGGTCGAGGGCTGGAGCCGGCCGGTCTCCGGTTCGTCGACCGTGCTTGCCATGATCCTGGCGCATGAGCTGATCGCGCGCACCGCCGAGGCGCTTTCGAAACGCGGCATCGAACTGCCGGTTTTTGCCTCGCCGACAATTGCCGGCGTCACACTGCACGACACCGACGTCATCTATGGCGTCTATCGCGAGAAAATGCTCGAGGCGCAGAAGAAGCACCTGCCGACGTTCCAGGCGACCATGCGCGGCGAATGACAACCGGGCAGGGCACGCAAAACGCTAGGACGTAGACTCATCACCGCGTAGCCAGAGGCGAGTTGACACGAGTTTCAGGGCAGCAAGGTAGTTTTCTGCCAGCTTGTCATATCGAGTTGCGATGCGAGGGAACTGCTTGGCCTTGTTGAAGAACGTTCGACGAGGTTGCGGGCCTTGTAGAGAAAGGGGCTGAAGCACATCGGGTCCTTGCGGTTGGCCTTGGGCGGGATGTTGGCCCATGCCTTTTGCTCGGTGACGGCATTGCGCAAGGCGTGGCATCATAGCCCTTGTCGGCGAGCAGCATGGCACCCTTGGGCAAATCCTTGATCAAGTCCGCTGCGTAGGCGATGTCACTCATTTGACCTGCCGTGAGCGTCAGCTTGATCGGCCTGCCTTCGGCGTCGACAAGAGCATGGATTTTGGTCCTCAGCCCGCATCGGGAACGACCGAGACAATAATCTCGATCCCCCTTTTTGCTGTCGCGCCTTGCTGATGGACGCGAACAATGGAGGTATCGATCATCTGCACCGTTGCATCATGGGCTTTGGTGATGCCATGCATGAGGCGGTCCCACACACCTGCTTTCCGCCATCGAACGAAGCGATTGTAGCAGGTGGTGCGTGGGCCGTATCGCCCCCTGGAAGATCGCGGCATGGCGCACCCGATCGCAGCACCCAGAAGATGCCGTCTGCCCGCTGTGCCTGGACGGTGATCGTGCCGAAGAAAACCAGTGCTGCAGCGAACGTTCGTCGTAATATTGCGTTTAACCATGAAAGACGACGATTCGCCCAAAGCATGCAAAAGGGCCCATCGGCTCTCGCGCCGCGATGCAAGGCCAGGAAAGCCTTACGCCAGATCAGTTTGTGAAAAGTCATTGCCCTTGTAAAGCAGGGCAAGCCGGTGAGCCTTCGCGCAAGCGTAGGCAAAACAATCGCCGAAATTGAGATCGGCTTTGTGCCCGACTGCTTTGCCGTATTTCATGCTGGCTTCGATCGCCCGGTCGCCGATGTCGCCGGACATCATGATTTCCTTGCCGGCGATCTCGATCAAAAAGGCGTCGACGGTCTCACGGGCTTGCGCCAGCATGTCGGCCGTGGGCTTGGCGTTCTTTTTGATGGCTTCGGCCGATGCTCGCGCGAGACCCTGGACTGCCTCGAACCGGACGAGCGGGGAGATATACAGCGGCTTGGTCGCGGCCGCGAGCCGCTTTTCCAGTTCTTCCGCGCCAGGTTCCTCGTTCAGGATGGCAACGATCACCGAGGCATCGACGAACATCAGTCGTCGCTCCACATTTGGTCGGTGAATTTCTTCATATCGAAATCAGGGTTGGCCGGCCCGATCCGCCGTGCCATTTCCTTGACTTTGGCAAGTCTCTCGCGCAGCGGGACGCTGCCGCGGTTGCGCTCGATCTCATGGCGCAAGGCGGTTCTGACGGCCTCGGTCTTGCTGCGCGCGTTGGTAATCTGCTGCAGCTCGACGGCCATGGCATCGACGTCGGGATCGCGAATGAAGAGCGGCATTTGTATATCCTCTAAGTGATATATGTATATCATATCGCAGATATACTGGCCAGCGAATTCGCGAGCGGCGGTTTTGATAAGGAGGGGAGGGAGGAATGCAGCTCGCGAAAATCCGTCGGAAGGTTCGGTTCTGGTGCTCAGTCCTTGGAATTGCTCGGCGTCTGAAACACGTCGCTGCGGCCATGTCACTGTCAACGCCCACATGCCCAAGGCGCATCGGTGCTGCGTACGCCGACGCCTGCGCATCCGAACATCCGCGCGACCGATTGATGTCGATAGACCGCCCACGCGCCCGACGAGGCCAGCGCTGCATCGATTGCGTCAGGTTCATAACGGCCATAATCCCGGCCCAGCGAACTCTCTCGTTAGGGCAGCTCGGGGAGTGCTACGGCTGGATGCTCTTGGGAACATCCCGAGCGCATGATCCGGCGGCGAGGATAAACAATCTGAACCACGCGCTGCCTCCACATGATGGCGCCGGCTAACTCAACGAAGCCGTGCTGCCATTCGTGGTGAACTGGATAACACGGCCTATCTTCTCGCTCGAAAATTCGGCGGCCTCGACAATCATTGCCGGGGTTACCTCGACGGATCCCTTCGCCGTCTATCCGCGTCTCATCGGCTGTCGCGCTGATCCGGATTGACAGCCACCCGCAATTAAAGGGCCGTTTGATGACACCTAGGCCTCCCCAGCAGTATTAGTTCACAAAGCAGGTCGGCACCCCTGCCATCCGCTGGATCCGGTCAGCGTGTGCTTCGGGTTCGGGGTGCAAGATCAGGCGGTGCCATTTGCACGGATGGCGGCGAACCAACCACCACGGCAGGGGCGCCAGATTGCTCACCACGTTGGCTCTCTACTTCGCGGCTCATACCTTGGTGAGCAGCTTGCATCTCCGGAACGGTGAAAACCGGCACCTCGCCCTTGAAACCCTGGAGCTCAAAAGCGCCTGCCTGGACGACCGGCATCGATGCTCCTGCCGCAAAGCCGGGACCAAGCACCAGGGGGATGCCCAGCTTCTTGGTCGTCGACTCGAGCCGTGCCGTGCGGTTCACCGGGGAGCCGATCGCGGTGTAATCGAAGCGCCGTTCGGAGCCGAAATTGCCTACCGAGCAGATGCCGGTCTCGATGGCGACGCCGATTGCGATGGAGGGGTGGCCGTCCGCGGTGAAGGCGGCGTCTTCACGCTTCACCCGTTCGATCAGGGCAAGCCCCGCGTCGAGCGCGCGCTCGCGATGGTCCGGCTGATCAAGCGGCGCGTTCCAGAAGGCGAGCACCGCATCGCCCATGAACTTGTCGATGGTGCCGTCGCGCTTGAGGATCTCATCGGTCGCAATGCCGAGGAAGTGATTGACCACCTTGGCGATTTCCTGGGTATCGAGTTGTTCGCTCATCGTCGTGAAGCCGCGTATGTCGCTGAGCAGGATCGTGATCTCGCGCTTCTCGCCGGACAGGATCGCTTCGGTGTCCGAGCTTGCGAGGCGCTGCACCACGGAAGGCGACAGATACTGGGAGAACTGCCGTGCCAGGGTGGACCGGCGCTGCTCGCTGCGCCTGTAGAGAACATAGCCTTCGAAGCCGGCTACCAGGATCGTCGCAAGCGCCGGCTGCAGCGGGTCATAGAGTGCACCCTGCAGGCTGTATTCGAGAGCGCCGAACACGAACGGCGTGACGGCCAGCAGCACGAGAGCCAGGGCACCAAGCACGACACGCCAGGCGAGCACTCCGGAAAGTCCGATGAAAACGACGGCACTGAGGACAAACCAGAGCCGCTCGAGCGTACGCGCGTGCGTTGGCTCTGCAAGGTAGCGCCCGGCAAGCATCTGGCCGATTGCATCGGCGTGGATGTCTGCGCCTGGTCGCGCTGGACGCGTCGGGGTGGGCAGGTACTGCGTCAGTCCCACGGCCGACAGATCGACAATGGCGATGGCGTCCCGCAGCCGCGGATCACTGCCGCCCGAAAGGATAGTGCTGGCAGATATGCGGGGCGTATCCGTGGCGGTTTCCCAGAGGCGGATGCTCCCCTCCGGCTCGAGCGGCACGATGGCGCCGGCCATCCTGAGTGCGTCGAACCCGGCGGCATTCATCCGGGCTATGTAGCCGTCCTGCCCGGCGTAAAGGCGCAGAAGCTCGAGCGCGAAGGACGGCCACAGCTGCACGCCTTGAGCGGTATTGCGAAGCCACAGCAGCGGCACATGGCGCAGTACGCCGTCGGGATCGGGCAAGGTGCGAATTACGCCGAGGCCCGCGGCGGCGTTCGAGAATTCGGCAAGCGAGCCGGTCAGGCCGGTGAACCCGGGAAGTGTGTCGGGTACCTGCCCGACGATCGACCAGCCGGCTTTGGGCTCTGCTTCTGAAACCGTCGCCTCGTTGCCCAGGCTGACGGCAAGCGCCGTTCGATTTTTGGCCAGCGCCGCTGCCAGGCGCTTGTCTCCGCCGATGCCCTCAGGCGAGGTGTCGGCCTCGGGGAGTACCAGCGCAAGCCCGACCACCACCGCGCCGGATGCGGTGATGCCATCGACCAGATCGGCCAAGAGGCCACGGTTCCAGGGCCATCGCCCATGTGCCTTGAGGCTGGCGTCGTCTATCGAGACGATCACGACAGGATTGCTCGTCGCCTGGCGTGGGGCGAGAAACTGGTAGAAGTCGTACGTCCGCTCACGCAGGCGCGACAACGGCCCGTCAAAAGCCAAATGGCAAGCGAGCAGCAGGAGCACGACCACAAGGCCGGATATTTTGCGCCTGCCAGCTTGCCGCCAATCAGCCCAGCGCCAACCGGCCAAAAGGCTCATGTCGTGCGGCCGGGCCTAATTGCAGTAGTAGTCGCAGCCCTCGCCATCGCCATCGCCCTCATCCTTCACCCCGCCACCGGCAGGTGGCGTTGGGCTGTCGGGGAACTCCATGACCACTCCTGGCAATGCGCCATCGCTGGACTCGCAGACCTTGAGCGAGCCGCCGAGTGCCGACGCACAAAGCGCGCTTACGTCCAATCCCGGACCCGGTGCGCCTGGCAGGCCGGTGCCGGCAATCCGGTCGATGCTGTCCAATATCGGGAAGGTGTCGATTCCGCCGTAGCCGGTCAGCAGCTTGCCATCTTCCGATGTGCAGGCGTAGCCCGGGTTTGTGATGACCAGCCGTTTCCCATTGATCGTGCAGGTCATGCGGCCGGCGCGCAGAATGCCGACGGTCTGGCCGGCTGCCACCAGCACTTCGATGATGCCGCCTCTGGCTCCGAGCACCATATGCGGCGTCGCAACCTGCATGACGCCGCCTTTCGAAACCTGGCCGCCATAGAAACGGGCCAGGCCGCTATTCATCCCGATGTCGATCTTTCCCGATCCGGAGCCCGGATTGTAGACGAATTCATCGATCGTCAGGCTGGTGTTTGGACCAATCTTGGCGCTCGATTCGTCCCGGAACACCAGCATTCCAAGACCAGTGGGATTGCTGCGCAGTTGGTCGCCGAGTTCGACGCCGGCACCGACGTTCATTGTCCCGCCGTTGTTGCGGACGATGTTGGTCTGGTAGGCCGTCATCGACCCGACCGTTTCAGCGGCAGATGGTGCCGCAAAGGCAAGGCAGGCGACAAAAATGGCGATCTGACGGTACGGGGTCCTCATCGCGGCCTCTTTCAATTGAGCGTCAACGTGTAGCTCATGAGCATTTCGAACGATTTTCGGTCGCGGCTGGCGATGTCGAAGTTGGTTTCGCGATAGGCAAGATCGACGCTGATCTTCTGCGACTCCGTCAGCTGAAAATCGCTTTCCGAGGCAATGCGCCAGAAGTCGCTCTTGATATTTGTGCCGATGCCGATGGACAGATCGGGAGTGTCGCTATGGCCGGCCGAGAAGGCGACCTGGTGCGACCATGCGAAAAGATCCGGTACGTTCATCAACAGGCCGCCATAGCGGACCTCGCCCGTGTAGCTGCGGCCGATTTCGCCAGATCCGGAGGCGAAGTCATTCGAGCCGACAAAGCGCAGTCCGAGCGCCTGGCCATTGCGGAAGCGGTAACTGCCGCCTGCCTCATAGAAAACCCTGCTATCGGCGAAAATGCCTTGCGAGGCGCTTAGATCGATGTAGCCGCCACCGGCGAAGAGCGTCGTCTCGACCGTCGGGCGAACGAGGAAGCGTCCACTGAGGCCAATGCCGGTTTCGTGGATATCGCTGTCGAAACGATCTGTAACGGTGAACGCCGAAAGCAGCAGGCGCAGCGAATCGATCCCACTATTGGGCAGTCCCTTGTCCCAGGTGATCGCGGCGTTGCCGTGGATGAAGGTCTCCTTGCTACCTGGAACCGACAGGTCTTCCGTGAAAAAGCGCTGTGTCGCCGTCAACGACCCCGAAAGGACGAGAGCGTCGGCACTTGGCGTGCCGAGGTCCCACCGGACAAAGCCTTCCGCCCGCCCATAGGGCGAGACGAAGCTGTCGTCGTCCTGCGCCCCGCCGGGCTCAAAATCGGTAAATGCGCTGAACACGCCGCCGGTCAGGGCGAGTTCCCAGGTGATGCCACGCAACGCGCGCTCGATGCGGGCGAGCAGGCGAACAGCTTCCTGCTGCTCACTTGCGGTTAGGCCGCCGACTTCGATGCCGTACTGCACCTGCCGCCGGGCCAATTCATAGGAGCCGACATGATAGTACAACCGGCTGGCCGCCAGCCGGGCGCGTGCATCGCGGGGATATTTGATCAGATACTGCTCGATTGAGGAGATCGCCTGATCGTACTGCCCGGCGTTGACGGCAACCGTGACGAACTGGGCGAGTGTTCCGTTGTCGGCCGGACTGGCGATGCGGGCTGAAAACGCATCGTCATAGGCCGAAAAAAGACCCTGCGCGCCGGCCGGCAATACGCCGATACAAAGCAGCGCTGCGGCGCAGCCGACGACCGTTCGAAACGAAGATTGCATGCCGAGAACCCACCCCAAACCCGACTAGTGCGAACGACTTAGCACGACTACAAGAAAAAGGCGACTGACCTGTGACGAACTCGTCCGAGTTTTCAGCAGCTGTTGCAGCTGCGCAACAAACAATAGGGTCAATTCACATTTCGGCTGCGCTGGTTGCCAGAACATCTTCGCAGAGTTGCTGTATTGGCCGAAGTATTCGGTAGCGGCATAAACTAACAAAACTCATCTCCGGATAGCGAATCTAGCGTTCTTCAAGATCAATATAGTTCGCGTGATTCTGCGCGCATTTGGTCGCTGCCTAGCCCATCGATGTCACATATGGCTCATCCGAAGGTCTTCCGTCGCATTGCGGAGGCGATCGGAGAGCTGGCGGGCAATGCTTCTCAACACGGCTTGCGCGATATGCGGCTTGGCCCTTGATATCTTGTTGGCGGCCGACGAGGTCAGCTCATAGGCAACAACGTCCTCGTCCGCGATCACGTCGGTCGAGCGCGGTCGCTCGGTAAGGAAGCCCATTTCCCCGACGGTACATCCAGCCCCGATGCTTGCCAGCCGCCGCCGCCCGCCAGGCGCATCCACCCAGACGCTGATACAGCCGCGCGTCAGCATCCACAGTCGGTCGGCCTGATCGCCAGCGCGGCACAGCACGGCGCCTTTGGGGAACTCGACGCGGTCGAGATAGCTCATCAGCATCTTCAGATCTTCCGGCGCCATGGTCATGCCGAAATCGGTGCGCTCGAGCGGCACCTCTATCACCGAGCGGGCAGCACTGTCGGTCCGCTCGACGATTTCCTCCTCGAAGCGCTCCAGCGCTGCCTCGAGATCGGGGTAGATGTTGGGCCCATCGCTTTGTGACGTAAACTCCTCCAGGGCCTCGGCATCCCTGAGATCACTGAAGAACAATCGCTGACCGCGCCGGGCACAGCGAGCGGAGATCTGCTGCAAGGTCAACGCGCCGGAGGCGTCGACGTCGCTGACGGCGCGGAAATCGAGAATGATCACCCGCACCACGCTGGGCAGCCGGTCAATTTCCTCCGCGAGCTCATCGGCATTGCCAAAGAATAGCACCCCCTGCAGCTCGAGGACTGCCAGTTCGCGCTCGTGAATCGCCAGCAACTCGGTCTGAGCAGTGGAGCGGATGCGCCTAGAGCGCGTCTTGCCGACGATCTCCTTGCGCCGCACCACCGGTCGGCTCATTTCGATCATGAAGACAATGCAGGCCAGCGCCACGCCGACCACGGCGCCGACAACGGGTTGGCCAAGGACTGTGGCGAGCGCCACAGCGGCGACCACGGCCATATTGCGCCGTGCCTGGGTGCGGCCCGCCGCACTGTCGCCGAGAAGTGCCTGCCGCGCCGTCCGCAGCGCCCAACGGTCGATGGTATTGATGCCGACGAAGACCAGAATGGCGGACAGCACAACCAGCGGCATCGAGAAGATCAGATCCGGGAACGCAAGGATGGCCGCAAGCAGCACCGCCCGGCTCGCAAACGTCGACGTGCGCATGCGCCCGCCGGCACGGTAGTTGGCGGCGGTCAGCGCGGCCGACGTGGATACGAACAGCCCGCCCATCATGGGAGAGACAACATTGGCCATGCCCAGCCCGATAAGGGCGCGGTCCTGGCCGACCTGAATGTCGGCCAGATTGGCGCGCAGTGCGCAGGGTAAAGACGGTGTCGAGCGTTCCCACGATCGCCAAGGTCAACGAGCCCGCAATCAGGGTCCACCAGATATGTTTCAGCCCCAGCCGGAGCGTTGAGGCAGCCTCGATCATGCTTACCGGTGCCCAGCCCTCTATATCGATCGATCCGATAACGGGCCCGAGCTCAATGTCGGGCGCCCACAGGCGGGCTGCGTGGTAGATCACATAGCCGATGATCAGGCCGGCAAGCAGCGCCGGAATCTTGGGGGCAAGCCGCGTGATCATCGCCATGGCCGCGATCAGCGCAAGACCGAATGGAAGTCTTGTGATCGTCGCCAGGCTGAAGTCCGCCGCTATGATGCCGCTCCAGGAGGAGACTGCGAGAAGCATCGGCGTCTGGCTCTTGATGACCAGGATTCCGACGCCCGAGACGAACCCGGCGACAACCGGATGGGGGGCAAGCTTGACGATCCGGGCGAGTCCGGTCGCGCCGATAAGCATCATCCATAGGCCGGTCAGCATCACGCAACCGACGAAGGCAAGCAGCGCTTGTGTCGTGTTGCCGTCGAGAGCGACCAACAGGGATCCCAGCAGGCTCGCCTGGATCAGCGAGTTGCTGGGCATGGTCGTCACGAAGCACGACCGTTGAAATGCGGACGCGACAATGCCGCCGACAATGGCAGCGATGACGCCGGCAAGCGCGCCTTCCGCCACCCGATCTGCGCCGAGCGGTGATAGGGCAAGGACGCCGGAGGAGACGCACATCGGCAATGCTACGCCCGCGGTCGTCACGCCCGCGGTGAGTTCCTGGGCCAGAAAGCCCATGCCTGCGCTTAAATTACGCGCAAAATCCGTCTGTATCGCAACCTGCTCAGTCACGGTGGTTCAAAGCTCCAAAAATCCAACGGTGATGATCCCGCCGACCGCGTCCTGTGCAGGACGCGCATCGGCGGACACGCCAAAACTACAACACGAGCATGGTGGCGAGCCCAAGCATCAGGCCCATGCCTACGATATCGGTGACGGTGGTAAGAAAGATCGCCGAAGCTACGGCCGGATCGGCGCCGACCCGCCGCAGCCCCAACGGGATCAGCACGCCGGAGATTCCGGACATGAGGCACGATCCGGACATGGCGAGCAGGATGACAAGTGCCAGCATGGGCGCCTGGGCTGCCGACTCCGGCTGCCGCGAGGCGTAGAACCACATGGCCGCAGCCGCCACAAGACCGACGAGCACGCCGTTGGCGATCCCGAGCGCGCCCTCCCTCATCACCAGGTGCAGTTTCGGTCGCTTATCGACATCGCCCAGGGCAAGGCCACGTAGCGTCATAGCCAATGCCTGGCAGCCGGTGTTTCCGCTCTGCCCGGCCAAGACCGGGAGGAATGCCGCCAGGGCGACGATCTTCTCGATCGTGCCTGTGAACGAGCTGACCACGAAAGCGGCCATGAAGGCCGTCAGCAGGTTGAGTTGCAGCCACGGATGACGCTTCAGGAAGGCTGAAAACAGCGGCGTGAAAGAACGCTCCTCCTTCTGCACACCCACCATCTGGCCAGGCTGGGCAGAAATCTCGATGATTTGCTGCTCGAACAAGCGCCAGCCACGGACCTGCCCGAGCAGCCGGTCCTCCGCGTCCACCACTGGATAGACAGGGTAGTGCCGGCGTACCGCAGCCTTGCAGGCGTCGCTCAAGGACAGACCGACGGGGAGGGCGAACGGCTTTGGCAGCATGATCTGATCCACCGTGGCGTCCGCTTCGCTCAGCATCAGATCGCGCAGGACCACGAGGCCAACCAGTTTGTCGCCCTGGTCGGTGACGTAGAGATAAGTGAGCTCGGTCGGCACCTGGGTGCGTCTGACGGCCTCCACTGCGGCGGCTACCGTCGTGCCGACAGGAACGCTGGCGGGAATCGGGTCCATCAGCTCGACGAGCGACTCGGGGATTGCGGGGTCCTTGCCATCGCCGTGAGGCTTGATAGGCCGCATATGCGGCGGCAAATGCTCCGCCACCTTACGGGCGTGCCGGTCCGGCAACAACTTTAGTGTGTCCCGAATGAACTCGGGAGACTCTCGGGCCAGCAATACCGCCGCGTCATCAGGTGCTCGAGCACGCAGCGTGCGCACCAGCTTTTCAACGTCGTTCTGTTCCTTCATCTGTTCCCCCAATTGCGAGTGTCTTGCCTCTGACGGTATGACACGAATCTGATCGCTCCGCCCTGGCGCAGTGGCCTAAGCGCCTCGATCCGGGAATCTTCGCCTTCTCCAGGCGCCGAGTAGACCGTGCCCAGACAAATCTGAGCCATTGCGGGTGCATACAGGCGGGCTGTAACCTCTGCGTGTCGCCGAGAATTCAACGTGTTGCGAACTTCACCGGTCTTTTCGTGGGCTCTGCGAGCACGCCGCACCAATGAAACGCAAAACCCGGAAACTCTGCAGAGGCTGGGCCTCTGACGTTCGAATGATTTGCCTCATGCGGCGCATCTTGCCAGTTCCACCAGCTCTGCGCTGATGAATTCGCCAGGATGACAGGGTGATTTGCGTGAAACCGTAATAGTTTAGCCTGAGAAAGGGATTCTCTGTATGAAGTCTGTCCGGAGCTAGAGGTGCTTTTGAGAGCTTGCAGATCGGGGCAGGCAGTCTGCTTTGTGAGATTCGAGATCGTTGCGGTCCGGTCCGAGTTAATGTAGGCCCACTGATCACAGCGGTAGACCCCTCGATCGCATCTGGGGGCGAACGAAGACTTGTTTCGAGAGTGGCATCGGTTCGGCAATTGCCATCTCACCTGACAGTGATCCGGACCGGCCTGGGATTCCTGGCCGCCCGTCATCGGGGATGCATATGAGCAACATTATCGCCCCAGGTTTTAACTCAATTTCTGCCAATGGCGGGTTGGAGAGTCTTGCGGCGGACTTTCGCTGATTTGCCGACATGGGCGTCGAAGCCGTCGAACTGGGACTGAGGACCTCGACCTCATAGCCGGTGGCCGTATAGTCCCTGAAAGAGCCGAGAGGCTTATCGCGCTGACGAGGCAGTTCGATTTCCGCTATACGGTTCACGGCGTCGTCTCATCGAACCTCATGGACCCGGCGGTCTGTCGTTACCAGATTGATGCAGCCAAGGCCTTGGTCGAACTCTGCGATCGGATCGATGCGCGCGTGCTTGTCCAGCATAGCGGGCATTTTCGCGCCGACCAGATTCTCGATGGTCCCGGTTTCGAGGAACGCGAACGCGAAGCGTTGCTCGAGCTCGCTGAGTTCAGCAAGCTCTATGGTGTGCGCATCGCCTTTGAGAACCTCTTCGCCATGGACCCAAGTCAGCGCCGGCAGACCCCGGCCGAGGTGGCGCAGACGGTAAAGGCGGTCGGCCATTCGAACCTGGTGGCGCTTATCGATTTCAGTCACGCTTATATTGAATCGACCCATCGCGGCCTGAACTTCCACGAGCAGCTGCGGGCCATGGCGCCGGTGGCGGGGCACCTGCATGTCCATGACTCCTTCGGGCGCCCGCAGGGCTTCCTCAGGACCTATCTCCCGCAGGAGGATGCAGCGCTGGGCATAGGCGACCTGCACATGCCGCTCGGCTGGGGCGATATCGAATGGGATGACATCTTCAGCGAGTTGGTATTCTTACCCGGGACCGTCCTCATCATGGAAATCGGACCCCGCTATCGTAACGAGCAGCCCGATTGCCTGGCCCGGGCAAAAAATTTCATCAGCCCTGAACAATCGCCCTGAGCGCGGGGCGAGGGAGTAAAGGGCCGACAATCCACCGCTGGGTGCTGTCAATTTCGGCCAGAGCTGCCGAACTCGTTGGCAGCGAGCCGTTCCGCATTAGATCGACCGTAGCAAGTGTTTTCGGTTCGATGAGAGGTGACCGGCCGGTCTGCCACACGCTGACGACCATGTGGCAGCCCTTGGTGGTCGAGCGCGGGCAGGCGCCGGAAACGTGCCAATCACCTACCTTTTAGCTAGCCCGCCCTTTGGCCATCTTCCACTGTGCAATCGCATGCCTGCCCAGCAACTCAGTTTTCATATACGCATCGGATGCCCCACATTTCGGTGGAGCTGATGGCGAGGCATTTCTGTCTCAAAATGTTCGCGAAAATCGGGCTCTACGGGGCAATCGTTTGCGAGAGAGGATTCGCCGTCGTTTGATTCAAATGTGACGGCTCGCGGTAATGGCTCATTTGTTGTTAGATCGGCGGGCGAGCCGGACGCCAGGTCCTCTGCCATTCTCTGGGATGAACTCGACGCCAGCGGTCTCAAGGGCACTGCGTATTGCATCAAGGTTGTTCCGATGGGGGACTCGCGCCCCACGTTCGAAGTCCACGAGGGTTGCTCTGGAAATGCCGGCCGCGGCTGCAAGTTCGCTCTGACTCCAGCCAAGCATCGCCCTGGCCCCCCTGCATTGTTCCACGGAAATTAGGCTCATTGGCTGAAGTCAGTCTTTTTGGTTGACTTTCGCCTGGCAAATCAGGCTAAATGAGAGAGTGAGGCAACTGTAAATGCTAGGACGGCTGAGCAGGTGTTGCTGCACCTGCCCAGCCTGACCACAACCAAAGCTTCTGAGGAGCTCGGATCATGGCTGATTCCGACAATACCACGACTCGGTTCCACGTCACCCGCAGGCGAGTGCTTGCCGGAACGATGGTGACTAGCACTGCATGGGTCCTTGAAGGTAGCGCATCCGCAGGCGACGCCGGAAGGACGAATTTGCCTTCTGATCCTGCGTTGGTGCTGTGGCGGGAATGGGAGGAAGCCCATAAGCTGACCAAGCGGCTTTGCCGCAGACAGCAGCACTTGGAAACGAAGCTCGTCGAGAGTGTAGGCTTTCCCTGTGTGACCGTCCGCTTATCCAAGGGCGAGGAGGTGACGGTCCATTCTGTCGAGGCGCTCAAAGACGTGCTTGGCAAAGAGCCAGATACAGCGGCCCTCCGCAAGAAAGCCGAGGCTGATTTCGCGGCGCATCAGGCACGCTGGAATGCGGCTGCGGAGGAGGGCGGCTATACTGCGGCACTTCGAGCCGAGCGCCAGGCTGGCGAGCGGGTGCAGGATCTGCTGCAAACATTCTCAAGGACTGCCGCCACGACTCTCGCCGGTGTTGCAGTCAAGCTCGATGTCGTGTTGCGCGAGGGCGAAAGCGAGGAGGAGTGCTCCGAATTCCCCTGGCCGCAAATCCGCTCGGCGCTCAGCGATCTGGTGCACATCTCCGAAGACGTCGGTGCTGATGGGTGCGGCGTCGAGGTAGTCGGCATGACTAAGCCGAAAATCTCCGCCATGTCCGATGACCGCCAATTAGGACGAGGTTGAACTGCCCGCCGCTTATAGCGATCTTGTCGCCTATGCTGAATTGCTCGTGCGAGACCGGAGAGACCGGCGCTGGTCTGGCAAAGCTGATAGCGCCGATACTGGCAAGGTACTCGCAGTGATAATCCCGAAGGGCGCTCACCAATGGTCCAGCTGCGTTTTCTCGCTCACCTTAGGGCCCGCCTGCTAGCTCCTTGGGGAAGCACAGGCCAAAACTAAGCATCCCACTTGGAATTCCGGTGCTTGAACAAAGACGGAACGGCGGACCGGCTCCAGCAGAAGGTCCGCCGTTCCGGGGCGTTCAGATCACAAGAAACGAACCTGCTGCAAGCGACAGACCTGGAGAGAGAGTGGCGAACTGTATTTGAGATGCGCCGCCGATCCCGTCGCTGTCGAAAGAGAGCGCCCCGGTTGAGCTGTTGTAGATTATATGGTCGGAGCTGTCATGCGCGGCCGTGCCAGCAAAGAAAGCATCGGATGAAAGGCCACCCAATTTAAGCCCGGCAAAAACGGCGTCGTCGAGTTGGATCTTGTCCTGGAGCTTGTCGAAGTCGGTGATCCTGTCGATATTGCCGGCTCCAAGAGCGCTGTTGAACACGAAAGCATCATTGCCTCCGTTACCGGTCAAGATGTCGGCACCGCCGCCTCCGTTGATGATATTAGCGCCAGCATTGCCCTGGATGGTCTGGGCAAAGGTGTTGCCCGTCAGGTTGATTGCAGACGTACCGGACGGAGTGGTGGTGGCGAGAAGCTCGATCTGTGAACTGGCCGAAAGCGCATGGCTCACCGCAGCGAACACCCTGTCGGTACCGCCACCCGCCGCCTCGTTTACCATGTCACCGGCGTTGTCGACATAATAGGTATCATTGCCGCCATAGCCGACCATCTTGTCGGCGCCACCACCGCCGTTGATGACGTTTGCGCCAGCATTGCCAAAAATGGCTTGGCCGAACGCGTTGCCGGTTAGGTTTATTGCTGTCGTGAGCGTCGGATTGTTGGTGGCGAGGAGCTCAACCTCTGAGCCGGCCGAAAGGGCATGGCTGACAGCAGCGTAAACCCTGTCAACCCCACCGCTCACCGCTTCGACTACCTTGTCGCCAGCGTTGTCGATGTGGTACGTGTCGTTACCGCCATAGCCGGTCATGGTGTCGGCGCCGCCGCCGCCCCTAATGTAATTGGCGCCGGCATTGCCCTGGATGGTCTGGCTGAACTCGTTGCCTGTGAGGTTGATCGCCGTGGTGCCGGACGGATTGCTGGTGGCAAGAAGCTCAATCTCCGAGCCGGCCGCAAGGGTATGACTTACGGAGGCGAGTGCTTTGTCGGCACCGCCGCCGGCCGCCTCAATCTCCTTGTCGCGGATGTCGTCGACATAATAGGTGTCATTGCCGCCATAGCCGATCATCGTGTGGCCGCCGGCCCCGTGAAACACATCGTCGCCGCTGGTGCCATACAAGGTGTCGCTTGTGTCGACGGGAGGCGGAGTGGTCCCCGTCGTCGCAAGGTTGTGTTCCCGGAAAACGGCCTGCAGTTCCGAAGAGCTCTCCAACGCTGTGTCGCCTCGCTGCGAACCCCAGGCGTATGCGTAGTCGAAGGCAGGTGACGGAACCAGCTTGGCCCAGTGCTCCATCATGGTTTCCATCTGGGCGGCGGTGGGCACGACATATTTGCCACCCATGTCGGTGTTATACTCGCCACCTCCAAACGCCTGGTAGCCCGGAACGATCTGGCTCGTCGGGATGCCCGATGCTTGAGCAGCGGCGACGAATTTATCGATCATGTTGTAGTCGACCGGGCCATCGGTGCGGACAGGATAGACATCTATGCCGTAGTAATCGATACCCGTATTGGCGGGATTGTACGTGCCCCTAAAATCCGGATTCGCCGACGTCCCCAAGCTCATCATTGTGATGTAGGTCTTGGCGCCTGGAAAATGCTCATGGATCCAGTCGGATTCTGCCTTCAGATTCGCGGCAGAGGCGTAGGTACCCCATTGGCCGGTGGGATCCGGCTCGTCAACCAGGAAGAACCCAAATACGTTCGGATTGCCGAGGAAAGGAGTAACCTTGTCGATAAAGGATTGGGTTACGCCGTTGGCCTCGTCGAGGTAGACCAAGCCTTTCATGCCCTCTGGCAGCTCGTTGACTTGGTCAACATATTGCACGCTAGCCAGATTGAATCCGGCTTTTGCAATGTCCGTGCCGGATCCGCCCGACGTGTAATGGAGAGTCGCCATCCATAATCCCTCATATTGATTCGATAGCGCCCCGCGAATGTCTGCCTACTAGAAGGTGTATATTAGCGCCAAATCACATACCTGCACGCCCTGATAGAATGGTTGATCGGTGGCAGGATTTCGACATTGAGGCGAAAAATATACTTTACAAGGTCGACGATAGCGATGAAGAGTCAAATTTGACTGCGGGAGGATTTTAATGATTGGCTCAAAAGTTATCTATGATATTTTTTACGAGACACTAAATGCACTGATACGTAAGAATAATTAGTTTAATACTATCCAAAAGTTAGTTTATAATTTTGGATTTGTTGATGAATAGATATCCGTTGTAAGCAAAATTGTGATAGTTGTTGTTATAAGGCGAAGATAAATGAAAAAAACTGGTGCTTTGATTAGTGGAGCGTGGGAAGATATCGGTTTGAATGCCAAAGAGCGTGCAGTAACACCCCCATTTTATTCATTATGAATTTTCCTGCCGGCCAATTGGGTCGAGCTTAAACTAGGAGTCTTGCCTGACCACGTTCTCTGCCGGCGACGCCATTTTCTTGTGGACAGGTAACCGCAAGTGGCAGCCCGCGACCAAGTTGTCCGCACTAAGATTGCAACTCGGCAAACTGAAATGCGGTTCAATCAGAATCCAGCAACACCCAGGTGACCATGGGAACGATCCCGGACTGCAGACGTGCCGGTTTGGGCCGAGATGGTAGGGACTCGGAACGCCAGAGAGTTGGGCCATGTGCCTCTTGTGTCTCGACGGATTCCTTGGTCGGAATTCTCCCAGGCATCCCGGCGCATCAGGCAGCAAAAAGACCCGTAAGATATAGAAGGCGGCGCAGCCATTGAGGGGGACGACGTGCCAAGCGCCTGTCGAAAGAGACGAGCGCGCGACAGCGCGTCGAGCAACTCCGGCCCGATGAAGACGGGTAGGCCTTTCCTGCAGGCCTTGCGCAGCACTCGAATCTCGCTGCAAAAAGTCACCGCGGCAACCAACGGCAACCAACATCCGTTCGGCGCTTGAGATATGTCTACCGGAACAGATTGGCGCCGTTCAGAGGATGTCCCTCAAGCCACTCGTCGAACAAGCGAATTTGCACAGCTAATGGCTGCCAGCGCGCACCAGATGCCGACACAATCAGCTGCCCAATCAAATCCATCGAGATCTCGCCCTATTAAGGTCGTACCCTGAAGGATTTCAATCGCAGCACCAACCAGAGCGAGGAAGACCATCAAACTCGTTTTGCGTTCCGGCCAACCCAGGCTGCCAACAAGCATCAGCGCCGCGAAAGCGACACCGTGATTAAGCTTGTCATAGTGGAAGCCTATGCCGAAGCCGAGCTCCTTGAGACGGAAAACTGGCAGAAGTGCAAGCACGAGAACGGCAAGCAGCGTAACGAAAAAGGCTGCTCTTTCGGCAATTGAGTGTAATCTCATTCTGCTCCTACGATGTTGTTTGCGGGCCGGGCGTTGCCACCCAAGGCTCGGCTCCGAGATCGACATCGGCTCCCGCATGGTGCGAGGCGAGGCTATTGCTCCCCCCTCACGATCGCATCCGATTTGTCCAAAATCAACCGAGCTACATATTGAGCCGCCACATTCGTAATAAAAACTTGCGACACGTTAAACGCTGTCTATCTCTCGCGCGAAAATTGTCGTGCCCCTATGGAGCGGAGAACTCCAACGGGCACGTGCATTCGGAGTCGTCAGGAGCGGACCGAGAGAAATTGGCTGGGGCGCCAGGATTCGAACCTGGGAATGTCGGTACCAAAAACCGATGCCTTACCACTTGGCGACGCCCCATCAGCCGGGAACGTGCCCCCAGCGCGCGGGCTTATAAGACGAGCGGGGGGAAAGCTCAACGGCGAAGATACAAAATGTCGTAAGCAGAAATTGTCCGGACTAGGTAGCACGTGAGCTGTCCGGTTTTCTTGCCAGTCCTTGGAGGCTGGGGATCAAACGGACAGCATGGCTACAGGATCGGAGAATGTTCGCGACGCTTGAGCCGCTGGAATGGCGGCGATCTTTCGATGATCGAGGCAGGTGAGTTGCTGGGCCTCTCGGAGCGGTAGGATGGACAATTGGACCGCCTACAGCCCGGAACCATGAGATCACTTTAAGGATAGTGCCGCCCTGTCCCGGCGTTCCGCCCATCGCTGCCATAATCGAATTTTCCGGTCAGTTCTGTCTGTTTGTTCTCGTTATGTGCTGTGGCGGGTACGCCCGAGACACCGGTCTTTCTGGGCATCAGTATCGCTTAATCGATTGTAGAGGACCGCCGGCTTGGTCGACGCCTTGCCTTTCGCACTGCACCATCATATCGCTCGATTTGCCAGTACTTCCAGCTCCTGCAAACCGGGGATTAAGCATGACCAAGTGGGTCTACACCTTTGGCGACGGCGCCGCGGAAGGCCGTGCCGGCGACCGCAATCTGCTCGGCGGCAAGGGCGCCAACCTCGCCGAAATGTGCAGCCTGGGCCTGCCGGTGCCGCCGGGCTTCACCATCACCTCCGAGGTCTGCAACGCCTATTACGCCAACGGCCACACGTACCCGGCTTCGCTCGAAGCGGACGTTGCGGTCGCGCTCGACCATGTCGGTCGGCTGACCGGGCGCCGTTTCGGCGATCCCTCGAAACTGCTTTTGGTGTCGGTTCGCTCAGGTGCGCGCGCCTCGATGCCAGGCATGATGGACACCGTGCTCAATCTCGGCCTGAATGACGAGACGGTCGAAGCCTTGGCCGCCGATTCAGGCGATCCGCGCTTTGCCTATGACAGCTACCGCCGTTTCATCCAGATGTATTCCGATGTCGTCATGGGCCTCGACCATGAGGTGTTCGAGGAAATCCTCGAAGACCAGAAGGGCGGCCTCGGCCATGAGCTCGACACCGAGCTGACGGCCATCGAATGGCAAGGCGTGATCGCGCTCTACAAGGCCAAGGTCGAGGAGGAGCTCGGCAAGCCGTTTCCGCAGGATCCGCACGAACAGCTCTGGGGCGCCATTGGCGCGGTCTTTTCCAGTTGGATGAATAACCGCGCCATCACCTATCGGCGCCTGCACGACATTCCCGAAAGCTGGGGCACGGCGGTCAACATTCAGGCCATGGTCTTCGGCAATATGGGCGACACTTCGGCCACCGGCGTCGCCTTCACCCGCAATCCTTCGACCGGCGAAAAGCAGCTCTATGGCGAGTTCCTGGTCAACGCCCAAGGCGAGGATGTCGTTGCCGGCATCCGCACGCCGCAGAACATCACCGAGGCTGCGCGCATTGCCGCCGGCTCCGACAAGCCGTCGCTGCAGAAGCTGATGCCGGAGGCCTTCCAGGCTTTCGTCAGCATCTCCGACCGCCTGGAAGAACATTACCGCGACATGCAGGATCTCGAATTCACCATCGAGCGCGGCAAATTGTGGATGCTGCAGACCAGGTCCGGCAAGCGCACCGCCAAAGCGGCGCTGAAGATTGCCGTCGACATGGCCAGGGACGGACTGATTTCGAAGGAGGAGGCGGTCGCCCGCATCGACCCGGCCTCGCTCGACCAGCTGCTGCATCCGACGATTGATCCGAAGGCCGCGCGGGATGTGATCGGCGTCGGCCTGCCTGCCTCGCCGGGCGCTGCCACAGGCGAGATCGTCTTTTCCTCCAATGACGCCGAGGAGGCCAAGGCGCAAGGCCGCAAGGCGATCCTGGTGCGCATCGAGACCAGCCCTGAGGACATTCACGGCATGCATGCGGCCGAAGGCATCCTGACGACGCGCGGCGGCATGACCAGCCACGCCGCCGTGGTAGCGCGCGGCATGGGCAAGCCTTGCGTTTCGGGCGCCGGCTCGCTGCGCGTCGATTATAAAGCCGGCACGCTGATGGCGATGGGAGCGACCTTCCGCAAGGGCGACATCATCACCATCGACGGCTCCAACGGCCAAGTGCTGAAGGGCGCCGTGCCGATGCTGCAGCCCGAACTCTCGGGCGATTTCGCCGCCATCATGGAATGGGCCGACGGCGCGCGCCGCATGAAGGTGCGCACCAACGCCGAGACGCCGCTTGATGCGCGCATGGCGCGCTCCTTCGGCGCCGAAGGCATCGGGCTTTGCCGCACCGAGCACATGTTCTTCGACGGCGATCGCATCATTGCCATGCGCGAGATGATCCTGGCCGATACGGAAAAGGACCGGCGAACGGCGCTGGCCAAGCTGTTGCCGATGCAGCGCTCCGATTTCCTCGAACTGTTCGAGATCATGGCCGGCCTGCCGGTGACGATCCGCCTGCTCGATCCGCCGCTGCACGAATTCCTGCCAAAATCCGAAGAGGAGGTGGCCGAGGTCGCCGCCGCCATGAACGTGTCGCCGGACAAGCTCCGGCGACGCACCGAAGCGCTGCACGAGTTCAATCCAATGCTCGGCCATCGCGGCTGCCGGCTTGCCGTCTCCTATCCCGAAATCGCCGAGATGCAGGCACGCGCCATTTTCGAGGCGGCCATCGAGGCCGGCAGGAAGGCTGGCGCGCTGGTGGTCCCGGAGATCATGGTACCGCTGGTCGGGCTGGTGAAGGAGCTTGAGTTCGTCAAGGCACGCATTGATGCCGTCGCCAAAAGCGTGATGCAGGAGACCGGCGTCAGGATCGATTATCTGACAGGCACGATGATCGAACTGCCGCGCGCCGCCATCCGCGCCCATGTCATCGCCGAGGCGGCCGAATTCTTCTCTTTCGGCACCAACGATCTGACCCAGACAACCTTCGGCATCTCGCGCGACGACGCGGCCTCGTTCCTCGAGACCTATCGGAAAAAAGGCATTATCGAGCAGGATCCGTTCGTGTCGCTCGACATAGAGGGCGTCGGCGAGCTGGTGCGGATGGCGGCCGAGAAGGGCAGGGCGACGCGGCCCGACATCAAGCTCGGCATTTGCGGCGAACATGGCGGCGACCCAGCCTCGATCCATTTCTGCGAGAAGGTCGGCCTCGACTATGTCTCGTGCTCACCCTACCGCGTGCCAATAGCCAGGCTGGCTGCTGCGCAGGCGGCAGTGCAAGCTGTAAAAGTCGGAGCGTGAATAGATCCAGACCAAAGATGTCGGACAGACACGCTGGCGAACCATCGATCCATGGAAATGCCTGCCGCCCGACGTCGGACGTGGCACGCGCCGCGATCTTTGGAGCGTGACGGCCTGCTTGCAGCACTGGCTAATGGACTCCTCCGCGCACCAAGGAAGGTTGATGTTTTCGACCCGCCGTGTGAAATGGGCGCGGGATGGTGCACATGCCTGATGATGAACAAACCGGTGCGGCGCGCTGGTCGGTGAGGTCCGAGCTCCGCGCCGTCGGTCGCGACAAGCCGCTGCTGCTGGTGCTGGCGGCGATCCTCTGCCTCTATTGTGCGTTTATCGCCGGACCGATCGTCTATGCGGTGCTGGCCATCAACGGCATTGCGGATTTCTTCAAATAGAGCCGGTTCCGGGGATCTCGCGCCGGTCCGGCGCGCTGTATCGGCCCCGAAATTGCTCGACCTGGACGAAATTACTTAGCCGGGATGAAACCGTTCCCGTCTATCGTTCGTACCTTGGGGGGTACGGGGAGGACACGTGACGATAAGAATCAGGCTTCCGGGCGGGACTTTGAAGATCAAGAAGAGGGACGAGCTGCGGCGTCGCGAGCAGAAGCGCGAGGTGCCGGTTTGGCAGGTCGGCAATTATTTCGTCATCTGGTGGCCGAGCGGCATGTCCGATCGCCCATCCTCGCCCAACAAGTCCTCGCCCAGGAAATAGCCCCCGCACCCGACGATCCCGGCTGGGCATGACGCCCCGGTGCAGGATCAGGAACCGCCGTGCGCGCCAAAACCTCCGAAGACCGCTCGCCAAATCCCAAAAATAGTCAGCGGGCAGGCGTTGACTCTTCCGACACGGAAGGTCTCTTGTGCTGCATTGCACAATGGGGCGGCGGAATCGATGGCGGTGCGTATCAGGATGCCTGGCGGCACGCTGAAGGTGAAGGTGTACCGCGAATTGCGCGACCGCGAGCGCGCCCGCCGCATACCCGTCGTCAAGATCGGCCCGATCTACTTTACCTGGTGGTCGAACCGGCAAAGCGCCGTCAATGATCAGCCGCTGGGCTGACCCACCTGACGCTCGCGGCCTGGCGAGGCGCCTCCCCACCAGACTCTGCCTTCCGGCCCAAGAAAAGTTGATGAAGCCGCTGTTGACTCTTCCGTAACGGACGGTCTCTATTACCGCATTGCACATCATTGCTGCGCTGCACAACGGGAGTTGGACCGATGACGGTGCGTATCAAGTTGCCGGGCGGCACCTTGAAATTGAAGACCTATCGCGAATTGCGAACCCGCGAACGCGACCGGCGCGTGCCTGTGATGAAGATGGGCTCGCTGTATTTTGTCTGGTCGAAGTCTCAAAGTCCTCAGGAAAAGCCACACGACAGCCCTCGGTAAACCCAGCACGCCTTGCACCATCATCAGTGTTCGCGCGGAGTGCAAACGAGGGCGGTGACGAGCCACAGTTTGGGGTGGCAATAGCTGTCGTGAAATCGGGCTCGAGCCATCTTGCCCTGTGTGACCAGAGAACTGTGCCGCTGGTCGAGTGCGAACGAGGCTTTTCATCCGACAGTTGGAGGTCAACCGGTTGTTGGCGCATTGCGCGCGAGCCCTTTCACGCACGGCTAAGCCGTAGCGCACGCACACTGACCTGGCGCCTTGATGCCGGTTTTGGGATCGCCGCTTCGACTTTGATCTGGTCGATCTGGAACCGATAGATGCGCCGCGCAAGCGGCGATGTAGGCTGCAAAGAACGGCCGCGGATAAGAGATGCAGTCCACCAGCATCTGATCTTACCGATTTGTAACCGAATTCACGCGAACGTGCGCGTGACGGCTCCAAATCCCGACATCGTTTCTGCCCAGTTTTCCGGCTCCCGAACCCGCCCCGGTGTCAGAAAACAGATGTTGCAGAACCCGCCCACGCACGTCCGCTCGATTCTCATCCTCCAGACGAAATTCATCGGCGATCTTGTCCTCGCCTCCGCGCTCGCCAGTAACCTGCGCCTCCAATATCCAAGGGCCAGGGTCGTGTTCCTTTGCGAGGCGAGCTTTGCCAGTTTCCTGGTGGCTCATGGCATCGCCTCGGACGTGGTGGCCTTCCGGCGCGTACGGATGCGTGGCACCCCTCTGGAGCGTGGCCGCGAGCTTTACGCGATGGTGCGGGCGCTGCGCCGCTTCCGGTTTGACCTGACCATCGACCTGGCCGATTCCAAAACCTCACGCATCATTGTCAGGCTCGTCAACGCCAAGACCCGCGTCGGATACGATCCTCCCGAAAAACCGTTGCGCTGGCTGGAACGCCAGCCCGCCAACGTCCTAGCCAAGCCGTTTGGCTTTGGTGGCCAGCATTATCTCTACCGCTATCTTTCGCCGCTTGAGGCGCTTGGCGTGGAGTTGCGTGCGCAGGTCCCAACGATTCAGCCGCTGCCGTTGGAGACCGCCAGGACGTTGGCGCTTCTCGACCGGCATCATCTTCGGCGTAACGCCTTCATAGCCGTTCATGCGGGAGCGAGCTTCCGGGGGCGGCAATGGCAGCCGGAACGTTTTGCGCTGGCGATCGACGAGATTTCGCGGCAGACCGGGTTGGACTTCCTGCTTGTCGGCGGCCCCGATGAACGGGCATCTGCCGAGCGCGTCATCGCCAAGGCCGCTTCGCCGATCGTCAACATGGTCGGGGCGCTGTCGCTTGCAACGCTGCTGGCGGTCCTCGGACAGGCACGCCTGTTTCTCGGGAACGAGAGTGGCCCGATGCACATGGCCGCCGCCGCGGGAACGCCGGTTGTCGGCCTCTTCGGCCTGACCGACCCGGCCGTGTGGGGTCCTGTCGGCGTGGCCAATGTTACGCTGCGGCCCTCCATGCCTTGCGAGTGCATAGCCAGGGACCTGTGCCGCCGGCCCGATCCGAGCAAGGCTTGCTGCGTCTGGCGGCTAGAGGTCAAAGCGGTTGTCGACGCGGTGCGCGCGATCCTTTCACGTACGGTTAAGGACGTGGAGCACGCATTGTGACCTCGCGCTTGCCAAAGGTCAGGCCCGCGGGTCAAATTGCCGCTGCCGACGCTTTTGCAGGGGCATCGTCCCGATTTCCGCCTTGATGCCGGTCTTGGGGTCGCCGCTTCAACCTTGATCCGGCCGACCTGGAAACGATCAATGCGCCTGTTCCAAAAACATTTTTGCGCAGTTGCGATATGGCTGTGGGCCGTCTCGGCAAGCAACGCCCAGTTGCTCGTCGAACCGACACTGCACATCAAGGCCGAGGCGGGCAGCGGCCGCGTCGCGCTGACGCTCGATGCGTGCGGCGGAAAGACCGACACCCGGATTCTCTCGGCGCTGGTGGAAAACAAGATTCCCGCCACCATTTTCGTCACCGGCATCTGGCTGAAGCACAACGCCGCCGCCGTCGAGATCATGCGGGCCCATCCCGAACTGTTTGAGTTGGAAAACCATGGCGGCCGTCACGTCCCGGCCGTCGACACGCCGCAAAGGGTCTACGGCATTCGCAGTGCCGGCAGCCCGGAGGCCGTGCTGGCCGAGGTCGAATCCGGCGCCGCCGCTCTCGCCGTGACCGGCGAACCCGCGCCGAAATGGTTTCGCGGCGCAACCGCCGAATACAGCCCGTCGGCAATCGCGATGATACGCAAGCTTGGCTTCAAGATCGCCGGATTCTCGATCAACGGCGACGGCGGCTCATTGCTCGGTGCAAAAGAGACCGCCCGGCGCATCGCCGCGGCAAAGGACGGCGACGTCATCATCGCTCACATCAACCAGCCGACCCATGCGGCCGGTGAAGGCGTAGTGCAGGGGCTCCTGGCGCTGAAGGACAAGGGTCTTACCTTCGTGCGGCTCGACGATGCCGACGGCGTCGGCAATGAAGGCACCACCGACTGATCAGTCGGGCGTGGCCTCGATGGTCACCTTGTTTGGATAGAACGCGCCGTGATCGCGGATCTCCGCCATCTCGTCGAAGGGCCGCTCATACGCCCACATCGCATCCTTGCCAGCATCGCCGGCGGGCAGCGCGCTCCAATAGCTGGCATCGCCCTTGTAGGGGCAATGGGTCGAGAGCTCGGTCTTGCCAAGCCGTTTGAAGTCGATGTCGTCGAACGGAATGTAGAAAACAGGGGGATAGGGCGGTTCGGTCAGCACCTTGACCTTGCCGGATGAGGCGATGACGACATCGCCGGCGCGCACCGTCACGGTGCCCTTGTAAGGCTCGACGGTGATGATCTTGCCGGGATTGCGCTGAAAGCCGGGTGCCGGGTTTGCGATCTGGTCCATGTCGAATCTCCTTGCCTCAACCCCAAGATGTGTCTGGCAAGAGCCTTGCGCAAGACCTGCCTGCCACCAGGCGGGCGTCGCCCGCGGGGGGAAGTCTCGCCTCTTTCTTCCGCTTCGCCGAAAACTCAGGCGGCGGCCCGGAATGCGTCCATCAGCCCGGCATAGGCGGCGGCAATGCCGGCCACCGGATTGGTGCTTTTCGAGGTGGTCTCGACCTTCAAAGCACCACCGTTGGTCGGCAAGGTGAGCAACAGGAACTGGCGGTTGCCGCCATCGCCGACCGATGCGGCGGCGACGTGCTGGGCTTCGCCCTCGTTCTCGACGCACATCTTGAACAAGAGCGTGCCGCCGACCGCCTCGAGGGCGCCGCCGACGACCTCGACGAATTCATCTTCGGAAACGGTTTTGGCGCCGGGAACCAGATCGGCCGGCGCCACATCGGTCGCCACCAGATCGGCCAGACTTTCCGCAAGCGTATTTTCGAGTGCTTCGTCGTCGAGCTGCGCGTCCATGCGAACCTCTTTCATTCGCCAATCGCGCCCCACCTATTAATCAACGTTAACGCCGAGCATGGCCGGATTGTGGCGAATTCGGCCTCGTTTGGCTCTATGCACCGCTTCAGCCCGGTTCTGGCTGGACAATCCGCCGGTTCGTCCCACAATGGCGCAAAAAAATAACGGGAGGAACAAGATGCTCGGGCTGATGCAGGAATGGCCGCTGCTTTGCCACAAGCTGATCGACAACGCCGAGCGGCAGCACGGCAGCCGCGAGATCGTGTCGCGTTCGATCGAGGGGCCGATCGTGCGCAGCACATATGCCGAAATCCATCATCGTGCCCTGAAGGTCGCCGAGCGGCTCGAGCGTGACGGTTTTGGGCTTGGCGACCGCATCGCGACCCTGGCCTGGAACACCGCGCGCCACATCGAGGCGTGGTACGGCATCATGGGTGTCGGCGCGATCTATCACACGCTCAACCCGCGGCTCTTTCCCGAGCAGATCACCTGGATCATGAACAATGCCGAGGATAAGGCAATCTTCGTCGACCTGACCTTCCTGCCGCTGCTTGAAAAGATCGCCGGCGCGGTCAAGTCGCTGAAGCAGGTTATCGTGCTGACCGACAAGGTGCATTTACCCGAGACTGCGCTGCCCAATGTCGTTGCCTATGAAGAATGGCTTGCTCAAGCCGACGGCAACTTCGCCTGGAAGACAGTCGATGAAAACACCGCTGCCGGCATGTGCTACACCTCGGGCACGACGGGCGACCCGAAAGGCGTCCTCTACAGCCATCGTTCGAACGTGCTGCACGCCATGATCGAAGCGATGCCCGACGCCATGGGCCTGTCGTCGCGCGATACCATATTGCCGGTCGTGCCGATGTTTCACGCCAATGCCTGGGGCCTTGCCCAGAGCGCGCCGATGATTGGCGCCAAGCTGGTCATGCCCGGCTGCAAGATGGATGGCGCTTCGATCTACGAGCTGCTCGACACCGAGAAGGTGACCTTCAGCGCCGCCGTGCCGACGGTGTGGATGATGCTCCTCCAGCATCTGGAAGAGACCGGCAAGAAACTACCCTATCTGCAGAAAGTCGTCATCGGAGGCGCGTCCTGTCCACGCGCGATCACGACGAAGTTCCAGGACAATTACGATGTCCAGGTCGTCCACGCCTGGGGCATGACCGAGATGTCGCCGGTCGGCACGCTGTGCACCCTGAAGCCGGACTATGCCGGGCTGAAGGGTGACGCCCGCCTCGCCGTCCAGCAGAAGCAGGGCTTTACGCCGTTCGGCATCGAAATGAAGGTAACGGACGACGACGATAACGAACTGCCATGGGACGGCAAGACCTTCGGCCGACTCAAGGTCCGCGGGCCGGCCGTCGCGCGCGCCTATTATGGCGGCATCGGATCCGAACAGTTCGATGAAGACGGCTGGTTCGATACCGGTGATATCGCGCATATCGACCCCGGCGGCTATATGCAGATCACCGATCGCGCCAAGGACGTGATCAAGTCGGGCGGCGAATGGATCTCGACCGTCGAGCTCGAGAACCTCGCGGTCGGCCATCCGGACGTGGCGGAGGCCGCCGCCATCGGCATTCCGCATTCGAAATGGGGCGAGCGGCCTTTGCTCGTGGTCGTCCGCAAGCCGGGCAGGGAGCCGACCAAGACGGACATCCTCGCTTTCATGGACGGCAAGGTGGCGAAGTGGTGGATGCCGGACGACGTCGCTTTTGTCGGCGAAATCCCACACACCGCTGCCGGCAAGATCCAGAAGATTACCTTGCGCCAGCAGTTCCGGCATTATCACCTGCCGACGGATTGACCGGAGATGCGGCGTCTTTGCGCCTTCAAGCCGCCGCTGAAAGGCACTATGCCTTTGTTCGGGTTGGGGCAGCGCGGAAAACAATGACGGGAATTCCCGAGCGACAAACGTCGAGGGCTGCCGGTTGGTCGCGGCGCGCCGGCGCGTTTTCGGCAGTCCTGGTGCTGACCGCTCTCATCGGCCATCGCTATGACCTCGTCGAGACCCAAGCTTTCCTATGGGTGCTTGGCATTGTCGCCTTGGTGGCCGCGTTCGCGCTTTTGTTTGGCGGGTTTGCCTTCGCGCGATTGTGGAACTTCGGTGATCGTGGCGGCCAAGACCTGACCGCCGGCGCCTTGCTGGCGCTTCTGGTGCTCATCCCTTACGCTGTCGGGGCCTATTGGGCGGCGACCTATCCGCCGCTGCGCGACATCTCGACGGATTTCGACGACCCGCCGGCGCTCGATATTTCTACCCGGACAAAGGATATGAACGAGCTTTTGCCGCCGACACCCGGCGAGCAGCGCCTGCAAATCGAAGCTTATCCGCTTGTTACTGGACGCAGCTACACCTTGCCTTTCGATCGCGTTCTGGAGGCGGTCAAAACTGTGCTCGATCGGCGCGGCTGGCAGCTCACGGCGCCGTTTCCAGACGCAGCAGGGCAAAGCGACGTGACGGTCGATGCGCTGGCCAAGAGCTTGCTGCTTGGTCTTCCCGCCGATGTCGCCATCCGCGTGACCGACGACGGCGATGCGGTCATCGTCGATATGCGCTCGGCCTCGCGTTACGGCCGCTACGACCTTGGCGACAATGCAGCGCGCATCACCGATTTCCTTGCCGAGCTCGACCAGGAAGTCGCCGGCCAGGTGGGCGTGGCGCCGGCAGAATGATATCCGAAGGCTACTACTTTGCCGGCGAATAGATGCCGTCAATAGCCGGCGCGCCGTCGGTGTGGACCAGACCGCGCGCCACCAGGTCTTCCAGATGCGCAAGCACCGACAGGCCGGCCGCGCCATGCAGGCGCGGATCGGTATCGCGATAGATCGCCTCCACCATAGTCCTGATCGTGCGGTCGCCGCTGTTGATCCGCTCCAGAATCGCCCATTCGCGCATTTTGCGATGGGCTTTCAATCCGCGCATGAAGTTGCGCGGCTCGGTCACCGGCCCGCCATGACCGGGCAGCAGCAGCCGGTCGTCGCGCTCGATCAGCCGATCGAGCGATGTCATGTAGTCGGCCATCGCGCCATCCGGCGGCGCGACGATCGTGGTTGACCACGCCATGACGTGATCGGCCGAAAAAAGGATGCCGGTTCCCTCCAGTGCGAAGGCCGCGTGATTTGCGGTATGGCCGGGCGTCAGCACCGTCCGGATCGCCCAGCCGTCACCGTCGATCACCATATCGTCTGGCAGCGCGATATCAGGAACAAAGTCGGTGTCGGCGCTGGCATCGAGCGGATTGACCTCGCCGGTGTGCAACGGCCGCGCCGGGCGATGCCGGCCCTCCGCCAGAACCACCGCACCCGTATGCTGCTTCAACCGCGCCGCCAGCGGCGAATGGTCGCGATGCGTGTGGCTGATGAAGATATGGCTGACCGGCCGGGTCCCGATCGTTTCGAGCAGTGTTCGAAGATGTGCCTCGTCACCCGGTCCGGGATCGATCACCGCCAGCGTCTCGCGCCCGACGATATAGCTGTTGGTTCCGTGAAAAGTGAACGGGCTTGGGTTCTTGGCAGTGACGCGTTGAATACCAGGCGCAACGGCTACGCCCTGGCCGTAGGCCGGATCGAAGCGTGTATCGAATTTCAGCGCCATGCGAACGTCACGGCCTTTTTTGGGGCGAGGGCAAAACCGATTGCCGCATAGCACGGAAGCCAATATAGGAAAACGCAAGGCCGCGTTCGGCGGCAATCCGGAACGGGGAAGACCATGGCAATTGCAACGACGATGCGTCCGCTCATTTCTCTCGCTCTGCCTGAAAAGGGCGCGGCCCGGCTGGCAGGACAGCTTTTGCTGGCGATCGCCGGAACTCTGCTGCTGATCTTGTCTGCCAAGACCAAGGTCATGCTCGGACCGGTCGATATCTCGATGCAGACGCTCGCCGTCTTCCTGATCGCTGCCTCCTTCGGCATGCGCCTCGGCGTCGCCACGCTACTTCTCTACATGGTCGAGGGCGCATTGGGCCTTCCGGTCTTCCAGAGCACGCCCGAAAAGGGCATTGGTATCGCTTACATGCTCGGTTCGACCGGCGGTTATCTAGCCGGCTTCGTCGTCATGGCGGCGATCGTCGGCTGGGCTGCCGACCGTGGCTGGGATCGCCATCCTATCAAGCTCTTCAATGCCATGCTGGTGGCCGAGATCGTCATGATGGCAATGGGCTTTGCCTGGCTGGCGCTGTTGATCGGCCCGGAAAAATCCTGGCAGTTCGGGGTGTTGCCCTTTATCGTCGGTGATCTGATCAAGGTTGCGCTGGCCGCGAGCCTGGTGCCGGCTGTCTGGTCGCTGCTGAAGCGGTCGTGAAGCCGGTCGAGCGGTGATAACCTGTTCTGCGCGACAGTGATTTTTCGCCGTAGTTGGTGTGGCCGTGCAGGATCTTTGTCGCTGGCGGCAGGCTTGTGCGCGACGCCATCCGTCACATTAGCTTCAAGTCGACGGACTAAGTACCAGAACCAACGAGCGATTCGTGACGACCAGCGTAACCAAGCACCTACGTATGGAAATAAATTGCTCGACATAGCATCTCAGCCAGCTGAAAAAGAAAGCGGCTCGATGATTATTTAGGCACAGCTAAATTTCTGGACAATGTGTAGGAAATTCTTAACCCAACCGCCTTGACTCTAGTGGCTTGGTTGCTTGCTGGTATCCACACACTGTCGTAACCGTTGACCTGAGATCATGCGCCGACCGCCGAAGGAAGACACGTGAGTAGCGCGGAAAAAACAACGAGCAAGGCAACAGCCCTGTCGCCTGAGCCGACCGCCGCGCCGGCAACGCGCTGGTATGCGGCCAGCGTCTTTCCCGGGAAGGAGCATGTCGCCGAGCGGCATCTCCGGATCCAGGGATTCGAGCCCTTTGTGCCTCGCTGCGAGAAAACCGTGCGTCATGCCCGGCGGCTCGAAACACGGTCTGCAGCTTATTTCCCGGGTTATATGTTCATCGCCCTTGACGTCGCGCTGCAACGTTGGCGCTCGATCAACGGAACGTTCGGTGTGCGTTCCCTCGTCATGCAAGGCGACCGGCCTTTGCCTGTCCCCTCCGGTCTGGTAGAGCGCTTCATTGCGTTGACCGGCAGGCACGGCCTGCTCGACTTCAGTGGCGGCCTCGCAGCCGGTGCTTCGGTTCGGATCCTTTCCGGCCCTTTCGCGGAAATGATCGGTCGCCTTGACCGGCTCGATCCAGCCGGAAGGGCTCGGGTTCTGGTTGCGATCATGAATGGCGAGATACCTGTCGACCTTGATACCAGGGATCTCGTCGCCATCGCATAGTCGTAAGCATTGAGGTGCGGCGAGGCGATGCAAATTGTTGTAGGATCGGCTCTCGGGTTTTCACCCGGGAGTGCGGTAGCCGTTCTTCGGTGGGACTAGGCGCTGTCTGACGAGATAGTCTCGTCGGCGCTGATGAGAGTACGCGATATGCGGATAACAATGATTGGTGCCGGCTATGTAGGGCTCGTCTCGGGCGCCTGCTTCGCCGACTTTGGCCATCAGGTCTGCTGCGTCGATCGTGATGCGGAAAAGCTTGCCATGCTCAAACTCGGCAAGATACCGATCTACGAGCCAGGGCTCGACGACCTCGTCACCACGAACACCGCGCAAGGTCGCTTGCGTTTCGATGACAATCTGGCCGATGCGGTTTCGCAATCGGATGTCGTCTTCATCGCCGTGGGCACGCCGTCACGGCGTGGCGATGGGCACGCCGATCTGTCCTTCGTCTACGATGCGGCCGCCGAAGTGGGCCGCGCGCTCAAACGATTTACGGTCGTGGTGACGAAATCGACCGTCCCTGTCGGTACCGGCGATGAGGTCGAACGAATCATCCGCGAGCAAAATCCCGCCGCCGATTTTGCGGTGGTCTCCAATCCCGAATTTCTTCGCGAAGGATCGGCGATCGAGGACTTCAAGCGGCCCGACCGCATCATTGTCGGGACCGATGCCGAACGGGCCAAAGCGGTGATGGGCGAAATCTACCGACCGCTCTCGCTGAATGTCGCGCCGATATTCTACACGAGCCGGCGCACGGCGGAGCTTACCAAATATGCCGGCAACGCGTTTCTGGCCATGAAGATCACCTTCATCAACGAAATTGCCGATCTCTGCGAGCGGTTGGGAGCCGATGTTCAGGACGTCGCGCGCGGCATCGGCATGGACAATCGCATCGGCGCAAAGTTTCTTCATGCCGGGCCGGGCTACGGTGGCTCCTGTTTCCCGAAAGACACGCTGGCGCTGGTCAAGACCGCGCAGGACGCGGCAAGCCCCGTGCGGCTTATTGAGACGACGGTCTCGATAAATGACCAGCGCAAGCGGGCGATGGCGCGCAAAGTGGTCGTGGCCTGCGGCGGCTCTGTGCGCGGCAAGACTGTCGGTATCCTCGGCCTTACGTTCAAGCCCAACACCGACGACATGCGCGACGCCCCCTCATTGGCCATCATTCAGGCACTCCAGGACGCAGGCGCTTCGATCAAGGCGTATGATCCGGTCGGCATGGAGCAGGCACGCAAGATGATAGAGGGCATTGAATTCGGGGAAAGCGCCTACGCGGTGGCCGACGGCTCGCATGCGATCGTCATCGTCACAGAATGGAACGCCTTTCGGTCGCTGGATCTGAAGCGGCTCCGTGCAATTATGGCGACACCGGTAATGGTCGACCTTCGAAACGTCTACCGCGGCGAGGACGTCGTGAAGGAAGGCATCGCCTATTCGAGCGTTGGTCGAGAGCGGCACCTTGTAAGGTGAACGTCCAGGTTTCCATGGGACCCGGGTTGCGGGATTCAATTTGAGCACCACCACTGTCCAATTGCCCAATCGAAGGCATCTGCTGCTCCGGATGCGCTTTCAGCTGCTTGGCGGATTGACATTCGCTATCCTGCTGCCTGCGCTGATCCGCATGTCGTTTGATCAACAGGTTATCCTGTACTCAAACTTGCAGGTTACGATCGTCGCGGCAATCATCGCTCACACGACAGGCTACTTCCTCTACAAGCGCATCGGCAATTTCCCAGGCGTCGCGGCGGCTGGCTACATCCTGCCAACTTTCGCGCTGACCTATGGCCTTGTGTTCGTCACTATCTTCTTCTTCAGATTTGACTACAGCCGATTCCAGGCCGCCGCGAGCTTCATCCAGTCAACATTGTGGTACTTTGGCCTGAGCCTGGCCACGCGACGGCTCGATGCATATCGCCTGGCGATAATTCCTGGCGGAGATGTCGACAGGCTGGAGACAATACCGGGTGTGAGCTGGCATAGGATCCATTCGCCCGATACGGTTGTCGAATACGCGAGCGGCGTCGTGGCCGATCTTAGGGCAGATCTTTCAGATGAATGGGAGCGGTATATTGCGGACCGCGCGCTGTCGGGAACACCAGTCTATCACGTCAAGCAAATCAGCGAATCGCTCACAGGCAGAGTGGAGATCGAGCATCTTTCTGAAAACACTCTAGGCTCCTTGAATCCAAACCAGGCTTACTTGAAAATAAAACAGTCGGTAGACTGGGCATCTGCGTTATTTGTGCTTGTTGTTTTCTCGCCATTGCTGTTGTTTGTGGCGATTGCCGTAAAGATCGATTCGCCTGGACCCGCACTATTTAGACAGAAGCGGATGGGCTACGGAGGGCATCCCTACGAGGTCTACAAGTTTCGAACGATGAAGCTCAGCGACACGGCTGTCGACGAGAAGGAAGCGGCCATCACGAAGGCCGGCGACACACGCATCACCCGTTTGGGGCAGTTCCTCAGAAAATCCCGGATCGACGAATTGCCGCAGGCCTTCAACATCGTGCGCGGCGAGATGAGCTGGATCGGTCCGCGGCCGGAAGCACTCGTACTTTCGAAGTGGTACGAGGCCGAACTGCCATTCTACCGGTACCGGCACATTGTTCGACCTGGGATTACCGGATGGGCGCAAGTCAACCAGGGCCACGTTGCGGCTGTTGACGACGTCCTGGAAAAGCTTCACTACGACTTCTACTACATCAAGAACTTTTCTCCTTGGCTCGATGTGCTGATTGTATTTCGAACCATCCGAACCATGCTGACAGGGTTTGGCGCACGTTGACAAGGGTGACAAAGATCTAGTCCACGCAGCCATGCCGCCGCTCACGAGTTTCGCGGGTGGGATAAGCACCACTCTTGGAAAATGGGCATCTATTCAAAAGCTACGCTGATCGGCGTTTGAAGATCGCGTCGTATCGATCTCGGAGAAAGCACAATGACTAGGAAGACCGCGCTCATTACCGGCATCACCGGCCAGGACGGCGCCTATCTGGCGGAACTTCTCTTGGCAAAGGGCTATGATGTCCATGGCATCAAGCGCCGGTCGTCGTCCTTCAATACGGGCCGTATCGATAATCTCTACCAGGATCCGCATGAAAAGAACGTAAGGCTGTCGCTGCACTATGGAGACATGACCGACGCAACCAACCTCATCCGCATCGTCCAGGAAGTGCAGCCCGGTGAGATTTACAATCTTGCCGCGCAGTCGCATGTTCAGGTGAGCTTCGAGACCGCGGAATATACGGCGAATGCCGACGCGATCGGCACATTGCGCCTCCTTGAAGCCATCCGGCTGCTTGGCCTGACAAAAAAGACGCGTTTTTATCAGGCATCGACGTCCGAGCTCTATGGCAAGGTGCAGGAGATCCCACAGAGGGAGACGACGCCCTTTTATCCCCGCTCGCCTTATGCGGCTGCTAAGATCTATGCCTACTGGATCACCGTGAACTACCGCGAAGCCTACGACATCCATGCTTCCAATGGCATCCTATTCAATCACGAGAGCCCTATGCGCGGCGAGACGTTCGTCACCCGCAAGATCACGCGCGCGGCGGCCGCGATAAGCCTCGGCCTTCAGGACAAGCTCTATCTCGGCAATCTGTCGGCTGAACGCGATTGGGGCCATGCCCGCGACTATGTCGAAGGCATGTGGAGAATTCTCCAGCATGACGTGCCAGACGACTATGTCCTTGCAACCGGGGTGAAGAACTCGGTCCGCCGCTTTGTCGAGCTTGCATTCAATGAGGTCGGAACCGAGATCCAATGGGTTGGTTCCGGCATCGATGAAAAAGGCATCGACGCGAAATCCGGCGCCGTTCTGGTCAAGGTGGATCCGCGCTATTTCAGACCGACCGAAGTTGAGCTTCTGATCGGTGACGCTTCGAAAGCGGAGCGCGTTCTCGGGTGGAAGGCAACAACGTCGCTGGCGACAATGGTCCAGGAAATGGTCCAGTCCGACCTCGAAGCGGTAAGGCGGGAATCCGAACATCGGCGCCTGGACGAGGATCGCATTCGTGTTGCGGCGCAGTGAGCAGCACTAGGCTGGGGTCGGCATGAAAATTTCCGTCTTGACCGTCTGTTGGAACTCTGCGGCGACGATCAGGCATACGATCGACAGCTTTCTGGCCCAGGGTCATGACGACAAGGAACTGGTGGTCATCGACGGCAATTCGTCGGACGACACGCTGGCAATTGTCCGGTCTTACCCACAGGAGCAGATCCGGGTGATCAGCGAGCCAGATAGCGGAATGTATGACGCCCTGAACAAGGGGCTGCGCCTATATACCGGAGACGCGGTAGGCGTGCTGAATTCAGACGATTGCTTTCACGATCGTTCGGCTCTGGGACGGATCTCCGCAGGACTCGAACATGCCGACATCGTGCATGGCGACCTCGATTTTGTCGAAGACCATATGAGCAAGCGGATCGTGCGCCGTTGGCGTGCCGTGGCCCGACCCCCCAAGGGTTTTCGGACCGGATGGATGCCCGCCCATCCAACGTTCTATGTAAAGCGCAAGGTGGCGGACGTGGTCGGTGCATTCGATCTCAGCCTCAAAGTGGCATCGGATTATGACTGGATGTTGAGAGCTGTTGAGCTTCACGGATTCCAGACCGCTGCGACCGGCCACGTGCTGGTGGACATGATGGTTGGCGGAGCCAGCACGCGAAGTCTTGCCTCGCACATAGGCCACAATCTGGAAGCGCTGCGGGCACGCCGCCGCTGGCTCGGATCGGGTCCGGTTGACTATGCGCTTGTCGCAAAGCCTGCGCGCAAGCTGAAGCAGCTGGTATCGATAAGGAGAGGAAATTGACGAATTGAAACCACCGTCGACGATATATCGCATGAGTATCTCTAGTTAGATGATAGCAACTTATCTTGCAATTTTTATATTTACTCTGTGCAACGCGGTCCCATTTGTCGTTGAGCGCAGCAAGCAAATATTCCAGCCGATTAAATTGTACGCGTGTGTTCAGGTACTAATTATGGTTCCTGCTATGATAATAGTTTCAAATTATCCTGAATACATTCAGCCAAGCGTATTCTCTGTCGTGGCTTCAGATTTTCAAGCAAGCTTAACTTGGACCATATTTTGCTACGCTCTGATGAATTTGACAATCTACACGGCTTATTATTCAAGCGTGGGAGGCTTCAATTCACTGGAAAGCCTTAGGCGTTCGAGGGTGCATCTTACCGAGTTCGAGAGCATCGGTTCTGTCATATTTTTTCTAGCAGTCGGCACTTTAGCTTTCTATGCCAAGATCAAGGCTTCGGGCGGACTCGAGTTCCTTATGAGCAACGTCTCCCGGCGCGTAGAATTGCAATCAGGTCTGGGCCCCCTGAACTTCATAATCTCAAGTTCCTATTTGTTGGCTAACGTTGCTGCCACTCGGAGAGTTGCCACCAAGGGGGACGTGATCAGTGGTCTCCTCCTTTTTTCCGCCTTTATAACGGGAGCTGCAACGTCAAGCCTTTTTGGAGGAAGAAAGGACACTCTCCAGCTGCTGCTAACGATAATCATGGTTGCGTCTCTGTCGAATCCGAAATTTATGCGATTTAACATCAAGAATATCATAGTACTGTCGGTCCTATATGCGTCAGTTATATTGTATTATTTTGCAGTTCTTATCTATAGAGACGCAAACTCGTTGGATGGTCTGACCGAAAATTTCCAAAATTTGGTATCGATGACGCTAGATTCGTATAGTTCATTAATAATTTCGCTAAGCTACATAGATACTTACCTATTTGCGACAAATTTTTTTAAATGGGACAATTTTTATCTTGGAAGAACTTTTATCGACCTTACGACTGCGTTTTTGCCGAGTTCGCTATATGAATTTAAGCCACCTGTTGACGACGGACTATACATACGAGCAGCCACTTTGGGGTATCTGCTGGAGCCGGGTACACCAGCCGCTGACATCGTTCACAATTCGTGGCCGGGGGAGACACTTGGTACCGGATACATGAACGCCGGACTGGCAGGCGTACTGATCTCAGGCTGGTTCGTCGGGTATCTGCTAGCCAAGGGCTATGCCTATTCCATGAAGAACCCGGACTCGATAGTCGGAATTGTGATTGTATGCAATTTGTTCCTCAACTTTGAGATGTCAAATCTTCGCATTGTGAACCTGATCTCTTCAGTCATTGGAGCAATTCTCGTATTGCTCCTGTACAAAGCCGCCAGGCGAGTGTTGCCCTTTATTTAGCCGTGGCGATCGCCACCGTGGCGCGCAGCGCTCGCTGTGGTCGCCGAACGGAACGAGTCTTGAAGAAAACAATCGTCAATCTAATGGGGCAGGCAGTTTGGGCAGCATCCCAAGCCATTTGCATTCTCGTGCTCTCTCACCACAACATGGCCTCGACGATTGGGGTATACACGCTGGGGCTTTCGATATTTGCGCCGTTGTGCCTGCTTTTCGGCCTTAATCTACGAGTCGTTATGTCGTTCGAAAGCGTCGACGGTTCGGTTGTGAACGACGCACTGATATTGCGAGTCGCTGGTGTGCTTTTTTCGTATACGGTGACGGCCTTGGTTATTTTCTCTTTGAAAGATCCGGGATCATCTGAAAAATGGATTGCGCTCGCTTTGATAGCAGGACGGGTTGGGGACCAAGTAAGCGACCTTATAATAGGGATATACCAACGCGATAATAACCAGGAGCGCATCGCAATCTCCTTTGCCGGCAGGGGCATCGCAGGTATGGTGCCCTTTCTCGGGGTCACTTATCTCAGAGGAAGTTTCATCGAAGCCGCAGTTCTCTCGTCGGCATGTGTGATTGCAACTTCTGTTCTGTTGGACGTCTACATGTCGATGCAACCTGGCCCCGCAAGGCATGTGATTGGGCGAACAAGTTTTAAGAGAATACGCCGTCTAGTTATGGACAACCTTTGGGTAGGGATGTTTCCGGCGTTGGACAGCGTGCATACGAACTGTTTCCGGTTCGGCATTTTTCTCACAAGTTCCGCACAGATAATGGGCTTTGTCGGCGCGGCCCAGACGTTGTTCGTCCCATTCCAAATGCTTGCGACTGCGGTCGGCTTCATATTTCTACCAGAGGCGATAAGGGTTCACCGAAGCGGGAGTAAAGCTGCGTACACTATAAACATATTCAAAGGTATATCCGTTGGGCTGGCCATAGGCTTGGCGTTTTTCATGGCCTCTGTATTGATAAGCGATCGAGCGCTCACCCTAGTGTTTGGGAACGCCAGCGTCGAGATGCGAACAGGACTATATTTGACAGCTGTCGCAATGATCCTCGTTCACTCATCGGGTTTTATTGGGTTGTCGGTCGTCGCTCGCGGCGCAACAAGAGCTTATACCACTGCTCCGATAGTAGGCATTCTGGTATTCGTCGTGCTTCTTGCACCAGAATACCTCTTTGGCGTTGGATTACCTAACATCGGTATGGCTGTGGCGATCAGTTTCGCGGGAAGTGTTTTCGCCAGGCTGTTATTCTCCCTCGCATATCTTTTTTTAAAAATGAAATGAAGAGAAAAGTCTGTGCGTGAGATCCCGTTTATATTGCTTGCTCCCCGGATGACGGCGTACCTTTGGAGAAGAATACTTGATTCTGTTTGGACGATGACCTACAGAAGCGTGCTAAGGCAGTGTGGCAGAGGAACGACGATAGCACGCTTCGCGCGCATTGATCGGCCGGGGTCTGTCACACTCGGCACGCGGTGCACAATCTCACGTGGCGTGGGCGCCTCCAGCGAGTCGCCTGGCAGCCAGCTTGTCGTTGGCGACGATGTAGTAATAAACGCTGCGGTGAAAATCGACTACACGGGGGGAATGTCAATCGAAGACGACGTTTTCATTTCTGAAGGAGTGGTTTTGTATACTCATAATCACGGGCTTGACCCGAGATCAGATCCTATTGCGATGAACAAGAGCATTGGAAGGGGGGCTTGGGTAGGGGCTCGGGTGATCGTTCTAGCGGGTTGCCAGAAGGTAGGTGCCCATTCAGTCATTGGCGCTGGAGCCGTTGTTACTAGGGATGTTCCCGAGCGCGCGATTATGGCTGGCGTGCCTGCGCGGATTGTTGGGACGGTCCCGAAGTCCAGGTAGCCCGTGAGAAGACAAAAGTTCGAATTTCAACCAATTAAGGAGCGTAAATGCCAGGCAATGACACGTCCACCAGTAGTCGTCCGTTACTAGAACGACTGTATAGGCGGCTATATCGAGATCAATCGTTGAATGGAACTACTGCGTTCTACAACTGGATCCGTGCGGAGCTAAATCCGAATTGCAAGGTATTGAACATAGGAGCAGGTCCGTCGACACGGGACAATCGAAGGGTATTGAGGGGTGAGGTCAAGGAGATCGTGGGGGTTGATATTGATCCAGCCGTCTTGCTTAACGATGAGCTGGACCGGGCAGGGACAATAGTAAATGGCCAAATTCCAGAGGGAGACGACTACTTTGACCTGGTTTTTGCGGACTTCGTTTTAGAGCACGTGGAGAACCCCGCGATGTTTCTGAAAGAGGTGCACCGAGTGCTGAAGCCTGGATCCTCATTTTTCTTTCGAACTCCGAACTTATTTCACTATGTAACGTTGATCTCCGCGGTGACCCCTCACTGGGTCCACTTGCGTGTTGCCAACGCGGCGCGTGGAATGAATATGGATGCGCATGAACCCTGGCCTACTTTTTACAGAATGAACCGACGCAAATCTCTTGAAAAGGCAACATTGGCTGCGGGTTTCTCCGGGATTGAACTCCGAATGATCGAGCCAGAGCCGTCTTACATGAGGCGGTCTCTTCCGCTTTTTTTGTTTGGCTCCGCATATGAGCGTATCGTCAATAGTACTACTGCGCTCGAATCGCTACGCGTGAACATACTGGGCAAGGTAAAAAAATAAACTCCGGTATGTAGAGCAGGAATGGTGAATTGAACCTACGCGCAGCTAATGAAGCATTGAGCTTCAGCATTCTTCAAATTGTGGCTTCTGTTGAATCTGAAGCCGCAGGCCCAAGTTATTCGGTCACACGGCTTGCATCGACTTTAGCCGCTAGAGGGCTGCAATCGGGACTGTTTAGCGTTGGAAACCCATCCATGGCTTTGCGAGATGGCGTTGAGTGTCGTGTGTTCAAACGCGATTTTGGTTCTGTTCCTGTCTTTTCCAACCTGTATGCGTCCAGGGACCTGCGGGCTGCTATTGATAGGTTCGCAGTTGCCGGCGGGATATTGCACACGCACGGTCTATGGCTGATGCCGAACGTGTATCCGAGTTGGAGTGCCGGTCTGCACAGCCGGCCGTTACTTCTTTCTCCCAGGGGCATGCTTGGCTCTCCGGCTCTCGAATTTTCGCGTCGCAAGAAGATGATTTTCTGGCGTATCGCACAGCGCTCTGCGGTCGAAGTCGTGAGTTGCTTTCACGCAACTAGCGTCCAAGAGTACGACGATATTCGGAGGCTCGGATTCAAGGCGCCAGTTGCAATAGTGCCCAACGGAATCGACGTGCCGGCTCTGAACCAGAGCATCATTGCCGATCGGCCAAGATCTCAGGAGCAAATGGACACGGTCCTTTATCTTGGCAGAATTCACGCCAAGAAGGGAATTGACCGCCTTTTGGCTGCTTGGGCCCAAGTCGAGCGTCAGAACCCGCATTGGCGGCTTAGGGTAGTTGGGCCACTAGAAGGCAGCTATCCAGCCGAACTGAAGGCGATGTCAGCAAGGCTGGGTTTGGAACGAGCATCATTTGACGACGCTCTTTACGGCGAGAAAAAAGCCATGGCTTATCGGTCGGCGAGTCTCTTCGTGTTGCCGACGCTCGATGAAAACTTTGGGATGGTGGTCGCTGAAGCGCTGGCGCACGGGGTGCCGGTTATTTCAACCAAAGGGGCTCCTTGGGCAGGATTGGACATTGAGGGCTGCGGGTGGTGGATCGACCACGGCACAGAGCCCCTGGTAAGAGCACTTAATGATGCAATGTCGATGCCTAGGAAGGTTCGATTAGCGATGGGCGCGCGGGGGCGCACTTGGATGGAAAGGGATTACTCATGGGATGGTGTTGGCGCTGAGATGGAGAATGTTTACCGGTGGTGCGATGGGCGAGCTGACCGACCGAAGAGCGTGATAGTGGACTAAGTTCGATGTCAGATAAACGGTCGTTCAAATTAGCAGCGGTGCCGGCGCCGAGCGGAAGTGACAAGCTGAGACGTGCCCTTTGGCGATTAGTTGAGAAAACGGCTTACGGATGGTCTCCAACGCCGTTTCATCGATGGAGGTGCTTTTTACTGCGGAGCTTTGGCGCGAAAATTGAAGTTGGCGCTCATCCCTATCCGTCCGCGCGCGTTTGGGCACCGTGGAACCTGCGTATGGGAAGAACCAGTAGTCTGGGTCCAGAAGCGACTTGCTACTCGGTGGCAGAAATTGCCATCGGCGATTACGTCACCATCAGTCAGGGGGCATATTTGTGTTCTGCGACCCATGACTATCGCGATCCCAAATTTCCTCTCGTCGTCGGCAATATCTCAATAGAGGATGGAGCATGGGTCGCGGCCGGCGCATTCGTCGGGCCGGGAGTGAAAATTGGGAAAGGTGCAATTGTAGGCGCACGTGCTGTTGTTGTTAAGGATTTGGAGCCTGGAGTGGTGGTGGCTGGCAATCCGGCTCGACAGGTCGGGTCACGGTGATCATGAGAGCCCCAGCTGAAGCCGAACCCTCGACTGATCAGACGCGGGAAATAAATAAGTCGCCTGACATCCATGCGCTCATTCTCACGAAGGATGAAGAGATTCACATTGGGCGGTGCATCGAGAGTCTTCTTGGTCGAGTCTCAAGTATAACGGTCATTGATAGCGGATCCAGCGACAACACTCGCGAGATAGCGGTGTCGTTGGGCGCGGTGGTAGTTGAGAATCAATGGGTGAATTACGCGACACAAATGAATTTTGGCATCGATTTGTTGTCCGACAAGGGGGGGTGGCTGCTTCGCATCGATGCTGACGAAGTCCTTGACGCAAAACAGCTTAATAGTCTGGCTGATACTGTCTTAAAAGCGGCCGCTGACTGTGATGGAATACTTATCAAGCGGCGCATCTATTTTCTAGGGCGTAGGATTCGGTTTGGCGGCATCGAGCCAAGTTGGCAGCTTCGCCTTTGGCGTAATGGACGCGGCAAATGTGAACAGCGCTGGATGGATGAACACATAATTGTTGAGCGTCGTGTCCAGAAATCAAGATTAAGTCTGTCAGATCGTAATTTGAAATCGATGACTTGGTGGATGTCGAAGCACAATTCCTATGCGTCGCGTGAGGCTGCAGATATTCTCAGCAAAAAGATTAAAGGATTTGAGCAAAAAGCAAAAAAAGACATGAAACTGAGTGGACAAGCAGCGTTTAAGCGTTTTATGAAGGAGAAAATATACCTAAAAATGCCAACAGCATTGAGGTCGTCTGTTTATTTCCTATATAGGTACGCGATCTTGCTTGGATTTTTAGATGGAAAACCAGGGTTATATTTTCACCTTTTGCAGGGTTTTCTTTACAGAACTCTGGTTGACGCTAAGGTGGACGAAATTATCGACCTCGCCAAAAAGACAAATATGTCACTTGAAGATGCTATCAAGGATAGAACCGGAATCGATTTGCGTTCGGGTGTTTGAAGAAGGTGCCTTATTATCAAGACGGAGTAGCACGACCATGTCTGATGAACGAAACATTGAATATGAATATGATACCGCAGAGAAAAATAGCTCTCACCGCATATTATTGCCGGCGGTTAAGCGCATCCTAGCTGAGGCGAACTCGAAGCGCATTTTTGATCTGGGCTGCGGCAATGGCAGCGTTGCGAGTGAACTGAGCGAAAAATATTCCGTTGTTGGCATCGATGCCTCTTCCTCCGCCGTCGCAATGGCTAATCGCGCGTACCCAAACCTCAAAATCGAGATTGGGTCGGCGTATGATGACCTGTCCGCTAAATATGGTACGTTCGACACCGTTCTCAGTCTCGAGGTCGTGGAACATCTTTACGATCCAAGAGCCTTTGCCCGAAACATATTTAATCTGCTCGAACCCGGCGGAACAGCGATCATCTCAACCCCTTATCATGGATACGTGAAAAATTTAGTGCTCGCGGTTACGGGAAAGATGGACAACCATTTCTGGGCTCTCTGGGACGGCGGCCATATTAAATTTTGGTCGATGAAGACACTGAGGATGCTACTTGAAGAAGTGGGATTGGATATTGTCCGTTTCGATCGAGTGGGAAGAGTTCCGCCATTGGCAAAGAGTATGATAGCGATCGCCCGCAAGCCCAATATCTCCTCGCATTCAGCTCTTGAATCGCATTCCGCTCCGAGGAGTTCACGTTGACGGCAAGAGCCTGGATCGTAATATTCATTGTTGCGCTTCTCTTCGCTTTGGTTTTTGGAATGATTTCTATTTCCGAAATTAATAAGCGGATCGCCCGTGTCCCAAAAGCAGATGTCCCGACCGCTCCGTTTACTGGAAGACTGTCCATAGTTTCAATAAGAGACATCAGAGTGGGCGGTTACAATGTGGTTTTGTGTGGCGTTTCGTCTGAGCCTCGCTTGGGGCCGGTGGGCTTAATAACCGAGACTGCTCGAAAAAGTTACGAGCAGAGCGTCGTGACCTGCCGTCCTGTCGGGAGCGGCACGCCGTGCGACGGTAAAGTCGGTCTCAAGTTTGGCAGAGCCTTGGTAGTTCAGTGCTTTACGTCTTCAGGCGCCGATCTTGCAAAGGAGTTTTCGGAGAAAGGGCTCCTGTGCCAGTTGCCTTCGCAGTCATGGGCTGGCTATGTGGCTTGCCCAAGCCAATGATGCAAGCCCTGCAGAGGTGCGTTCACATCTAGATTGGTCGTGGCTGACCATCAAAGATAGCTGTCCAATTGATCAAAGTTTCTCGCAAGCCGGTGACAGTAACCTCGATGGCATTGAGGTGTTGCGAAACCGACACTTGGGGAGGAGCCTCCAGTGCAAAAGGGTCATAGTCAGTTCCAATCATCTGTAGACTGACCAGAGTGCAGACAAAGCTGTCATTTAGGCACACTGCCCTGCGCACCCCGGAGAAGACAATCTTGCGGGCGCTGTCCACGCCTTCAATCACAATGTTGATCGTGGTTAGAGTATCGGTTGGTAGTTGTACAACCGTATGAAGCCCTCGTGCTTCATCCTCGATTGTCAGCGGCTTGCTCGAATTGGTCGTGGTCTGGGTACAAGTGCGGGGATTGCCATATGCAAGATTGGTTGAGAAATTCGGGATTGGCTGGAAATTGGTCCCATAGGTGCAATTCTTCATCACCACGACAGAGCTTGCGCTCGTGTTCGGTCGGCTGATCCAGTCTGTTAGTACAAACGTGTTCTCCGCGAAGTGAACGTTCTCTAAAAAGAGAATCCCGGGGGAACCGCCGTCCTGGTTGCGGACAATGAACGTTGGATTGGCGGCGCCGTTAGTGGTCAGATGTGCATTGCGGACCGTCAGAATTCCCCCTGTCTGTTCAAACATCGTAACGTTTTGATTTGGCTGTGCTTCGGTGAGGCCGTCAAAAACAACGCTCCCCGATCCGGTCATTTTGAGAAGTCGCTTGGTGCCTTGTTCAATACGGACATTGCGGAAGCTGTTGACATAGAGATTGTTACCGATCGCAGCCAGTTCAAAGCACCAGTTGATAGTTCCACAGCCCGCGAGATTGCCGTTTCTCACATCGAGATTCCCGCCGCGTTCAAAAAGGGCGACCCGATCAATAAAATTGCAAGAGACGTGGTCCAGAACGTAGTTGAGACCCTGATCATTCATGACATGAATGAAGGTGTCGAGATTCTGAACGACGCACTTTAGAAAATGCATACCGGCGCACGTGGCATCGCCCCGATTATTGGCAAACTTAATTGCGGTGTCGAAGTGCTGAAACGAGCATTCGACATAGAGACTTTCGCCAGACCCGAACGCCTTGGTCGTCTGGAGCCAGTGATGACATATCCCGGCGCGACTAGCAGCCTCCAGTGACGGCTTGCCGACGAAAGAAAGTTGTTCGAACAGCAGCCCGAGTTGCCCATCCAATTCCATCAGTGTACCGCCGCCGGTGCCGTTCCATACTATGGTCGATTTGGAACTCGCCGCTCTGGGTGAAAAAGCATTCGATGTTTCCATTCCCTGCCCACGCAGTGCCCCGCCTCCATAGGGTGCCGACTTAGGATATGCGATCGTTTTGTCGACGAGAACGGTACCTGCTGGAACAAACCCGTTCGGGCCGATCGCGATGACTGAAGCTAACTCGCCGCCCACCATGTTCGGAGTGATGGTCTCCTCCGCTAATTCCCACCAGGCGCCATCGGCGCTTTGAAATTTGCCGTGATGTCTTGGTTCAGTATCCGCCTTTCTATAGAGCGCGCCGCCGCCATCGCCGGATCGCGCGTACCCTGCCAGCCGCAGAAACTGTTTGGCCAATGGGATACTGGTGGCTTCCGCCACGGCCTTGCTGGCAAAATCTGCAACACCGCTGGCCGAGATTGCTGCATCGGCTGCATCCATCACTTGTTGAAGCATTAGGTTGATATTCTCGGGGGTTGCGATCCGGGCAGGCTCCCGATCGCCAGACAGCGGGGCCGCGGCTGAAGCGTCCGACACTGCAGCGCTCCAACTTACACCCCACGGGGCTAACGCCATCCACCTTGCAAACAGACGGCGGGAGATGCTTTGCATGATCTCTTTCTCTCCAACAAGGTTCGGGTCGCGGATTATGCCGCATCAATGCGCGATAAAAAATGACTGACATCAAATCCAGTCGTCTTGCCGGCCAATGCGGCGCTCTCCGCGGTTTATATGACGATGCCGGCGCCTCTGCGTCCCATAGGCACATTACCGGGCATAATTTTGCAAGTCTTAGGGGACGTGTCGCCTGTCGTTTCAGGACAGTCTCGGCGGGGCGACCATGCTAACTTGATCTCTGATCCGTCCGGCGTCCCGGAGGGCCTCGGTTGCGACCAGGTCACCGGCACCGGCCTTGGCTGACCACTTTTGCCGATTTCGTCGCCAAGCACTATTTTGAAGTCGCTCAGTGGTTCGACAACCTATCTCCACAGCTGGTCATTTCCTGAATATTCCATGCAGAGCTTGGCGGCTCAGAGATCTCGGTTTCAGCCTGCAGATGTCTAGGATGCGCTCCCGACCGCGAAACATTCTATTCGGCTTCGGGCGGCAAGACCGCCGTTGTGCGCTTCGTCGTTGATCTCGATCAAGGCGCATCGAGGCCGCGCGCCAGGCATGAGGTCGGGGCTGAAAGTTGGGCGCTGCTGCTCCCATCGTCGCCATGTGCAAGCTCAACGACGTCAACCCGGTCGCCTACATCGTTGAAACCGCTCGAGGCGATCCTCAACCGGCATCAGCAAGGCCGCATTGAAGACCTCATGCCCTGGCGCTTCCGCAGACGTCAAGCCTAACGTATTGGGGAGCGCGTAAGCGCTTACGGCATTGACGCCAGATCCCGTCCGATCGTGCGCCTTACAGGAAGGCCTCGTCTGCCATCCGGATCGGGTCGCGCGGCGGCCAAAATTGTCACGTGTTGATTGCTGAATGGATCTGCGCCCGTTGTGGCGGGAGCAGGGAATCAAGGCCGGCATTCCGTGCGGACAGCCCCCTCAAGCGGGTTTAATCCATAGATCTTGCGCGCCAGGCTGGTTGCTGCACGAAAGTCGGGAGGGCAATATCAGGACGTAGTCGACTGCGGACCTGTGTAAGCGCGGAAGCGCTGGTGGGGCAGCCACGTTGGCTCGCTGGCAACCAGCTCTATTTCGGCCGGCAGCAAAGATTATATATTTGGATGCTCTAATGGTGTGTTCAATCAACCACACTGAAACCAAAAATTATCTCGCAAATGCGAAATGGGTTGGAATTGGCGCAGAAAGCTGTTACGCGCTGATGAGTAGCTTGGCGGTTGGGCGGGCCTCAGGTAACGTGGGACAGAAGGATTGATGCGGATGAACCTAGTTTTGAAAAGTGCGTTGGCCGGAGTTGTTGTGTTGGCCGGCTTCGCCCCGGTGTCGTCTTTCGCGCAGGATGGATCGTGCACCTGTGCAACTGCCTATACGGGCGTAAATCCGATTGGGTCGATCGGGAATGTCAATGGCGATGTGATGATCTCGCAGGTGGCTGGCTATGGTCCGGCACAGGCGGGGGGCGCTCTTGATTTCGGCAGCCGCGTCGTGGTTGGCGGTAAGGGGTCTGCTTCGGTTAAAGTTGGGAGCTGCAATTTGAGCGTGCCGGCCAATTCGACCCTCGACATCTCCCGCGTCGACAACAAGATTTGCCTCAATGTCCTCGGTTCTGAGCACACCGCCCAAACGGGCGGCGGTAGCAGCACCAACTACACGCCGGCCATTGTGTTTGGCGGTGTAGCCCTCGGCGCTCTTGGCCTGGGTCTATCGCAGGATGATGACCACGGCCAACCCGTTAGCGACTAAGCTGACCGTAGATAGGCAACAGCAGCAGAGGCGCATGGCGCTTCGGCTGCGTGTCTGTTGTTCGATGGAGTGCCCTTGGCATTTATGCTGGTGTCGTGACCGAGGTATCGCTCGGATCGCTTAAGTAAAGGCGACATGCGGACGGCTGGCGAACATGCCGGGATGAAGGGCGAAGCGCCGGTTTATCCAGGCAAAGTGGTTGAATTGCAATCTTTTGATGCTGCGTGCAAGTCTCGGATACGACGGTCAGGCGGCAAATGCGACGATCAAAGTCAATCCTGAGGAGGGCGGCATGTGTGTAGCGTTCGATACATCAGGCGCAGCTTTTGCCGCCGATCTGGCGCTGATCATCGGCCTGCATTATGACAACTCTGTCCGCCGGTAGCCGGGACCTGGCATCCATCGCATCGCATGAACTTGACGAATGCGTCACTCGCTGTCTTGCGAATGACGCATTTATCGTTTTGGGGGATGACGTCGCTGCGTTGCTTCGCTGCAGTCACAAACGCCCATGATCGATCTGCATTCCCATATCTTGCCCGGTCTCGACGACGGCTCGCCCAGCCTCGCCGAATCGCTGGAAATGGCTCGGCTGGCGGTGGCCGACGGAACGACCCACATGGCGTGCACGCCGCACGTGACGCCGGGCGTTTACGAGAACGGAACATCGAACATTGTCCGAGCGGTTCAAGAGTTGCACCAGGCGCTGCGTAGCGCTGCCATACCACTTGCTCTCTACGTCGGCGCCGATGTTCACATAGCGCCGGATCTTCCAGACCAATTGGCGGCGGGCAGCGTGCCGACCTTGAACAGGTCCCGCTATTTTCTGTTCGAACCGCCGCATCATGTCTTGCCTCCACGAATGGAGGATCTTGCTCTACGCCTCATAAACGCCGGTTTTATCCCGATTCTTACTCATCCAGAGCGTTTGACCTGGATCAAAACGAATTACGACGTTATCGAGAGGTTGAATGCGGTCGGCTGCCTTATCCAGCTTACCGCAGACTCGATTGTTGGTGCTTTTGGACGCACGGCGCTTTATTATTCGGAAAAGCTGATTGACGAGGGCAGGGTGGATATCATCGCGTCGGACACTCATAGCGCCACGCGCCGGCGCCCTGGGCTTTCACAGGCGGTTGCTGCTGCTGCCAAGCGATGTGGGGAAGACGAGGCCCGCAACATGGTATTGAAACGTCCAGGCGAAATATTGGCGAACCGTCCCATCGAGCCGGTCGGAAAAGCACGTCCGAAAAACCCCACCGCCGGCAACGCCGGCCGCTTTGGAGGATTAGGCCGCCTATTCAAGGGCGGGACAGCGTGATGGGCATTTTTCATTTCGCAAAAAGCCACATAGGCACAACACTCGTCTTGCTGGCTTCGCTTGCAATGTCGGCATGCACGAGCACCTCGTCGACGACATCTGCTTCCTCGAGTTCGGTCGATGCGCTGCAATTGACGTCGTCATCGACGCCACTTTCGGGCGGCGGCGCGCTGAAGGTAGTGAAGGATCTGCCTGCACCGCAAAACACGCAGAACGGCAGCGAGCAGCCTTTGTCTCCGAACGATGTGCTCGAAGTGAATGTATTCCAGGTCGACAATTTGAGCAGAACGGTTCAAGTCGACTCCGGCGGCCAGATATCGCTTCCGCTTATCGGAACCATTATCGCGGCAGGAAAAACCGTCCGTCAGCTGGAGCAAGAGATCGAGACGGCTTACGGCGCCAACTACCTGCAGTCGCCTGATGTGACGATTTTCGTCAAGGAGTCGATTGGGCAGCGCATAACCGTCGATGGCGAAGTCAACAGAGCCGGTATCTTTCCAGTAACGAGTAATTCCTCGCTTCTTGACGCGATTGCTCTGGCAGGAAATTTCAGCCCGGTTGGGGATGCAAGCAAGGTCTTCGTCTATCGCAATATCGGCCAGAATACCTTGGTCGCAAATTACAACGTGGAGGAAATTCGCGCCGGCAAGGCCCGTAACCCGCGGATCTACGGTGGTGACAAGGTTGTCGTCTTTGCCTCAAAAACGAAGATTGCGGTGAACAATCTCAAGGACGCGCTCGGCATAGCCTCCAATGCCGCCCGAATTGCCGTGGTGCCGGGACTATAAGGTCGTAGCCGGTCAGAATGTAGTCGAATCTAGGAACACCTCGCACCATGCTCGATCGCAACAGGCAGCATCAAATTGCAGGTCCAGGACATGGCCAAGCCTTGTCCGCCGACCTTTATTATGACGGCGGGCAAAACTACAGCCCCTACGGTCGCGATTATTCGGAGCAGGAACAGGGTTTCAATCCGCTCAAGCTGTTCTTTTACGTCGTCCAGTATCGGTGGCTGTTCGTCATGATGGTGGCAGCCGGGCTTGTCGCGGGCCTCATTGTTACGATGATGCAGACGCCAAGATACCAGGCAACAACGCAATTGGAAGTGCTGGTCCCTTCCGCCAAGGTCTTCCAGGACATCGAGGTCGTTTCTGAAAATGCAGATGTACGGGCCTTTCTCACCGCACGTGAAAAGCTCAAAAGCCGCGCTTTGGCACAGCGCGTCGTGTTCCAATTGGGTCTGAGCGAAAAACCGGACTTCCTTTTCCCTACGCCAAACTTCTCGCTGTCCAATATCTTCTATCGTGCCTTCGGAATCTCCAAGTCACCTTCCATTGAACAGAAGACGCCGGAAGAACGTGAGGAAATTGCGATAAAGCGTATTCTAGACGACCTCACGGTCAATCTGGTCACCAACACGAGCTTGCTCTCGATCACCTTTGTTGATCAGAATCCGAAATATGCGAGTGATATAGCCAATCAGGTTGCGCAGAGCTTTATTGATCAACGCCTCGACCAAACTAGCGAGACCTCGGACCTGGCAAGGCAATTCATCCAGGAACAGGTTTTGCAGGTAAAGCAAAAGCTTCAGAAATCCGAAGAGGAGCTGGTCGCGTATGCGAAGGATGCCGGCATCACGATAACCGGCGATGACAAATCGCTTATAGGATCGAACATAGAGGCGCTGAATACGGCGCTTGCGACAGCGATCCAGGATCGTCTCGATGCCGGACGTGTCGTGGACCAGATTGACAAAGGTCGCGGATCGAGCCTGGCCCCCGTTCTGGAAAGCGAAGGCCTACAAAATCTCAGTGAGAAACTGGCGGATTTGACTAGTCAATACCAACAGAAGCTGGGCATTCTCAAGCCCGGCTTTCCCGAAATGCAGCAGCTTCAGTCGCAGATCAAGGAGTTGCAGCGTCTCTATAACAACGGCGTGCTGGCCATAACTGACTCGCTACGGCTGAAATATCAGGAGGCGCAGAACAAAGAAGCTGATCTCAGGAGCAAACTTGCTGAAATGGAAAAGCTGCAGGTCGTGTTCAACGATAAGAACATCAAATACACGATCTTGAAACGTGAGGTTGATTCTAACCGGTCACAATATGACAACCTTATTGCCAAACTGAACGAGGTCGGCGTTAGCTCTGAGCTGAAGACGCAGAGTGCCGCAATCGTCGATTTCGCGGCAGTGCCCGATCGCGCATATTCGCCGCGCTTGAGTGTCAATCTTGTGATTGCGCTGGCTCTTTTCATGACTTTGAGCGCGTCTGTCATTTATGTTATCGAACTGCTGAACAACACCTTCACCAATCCCGAACAGGTTGAAAAAGAGCTTGGATTGGCGATGCTCGGCATCTTGCCACTCGTAGACGACCGGGAACTCACAGCCAGCATTGCCGATCAGAAGTCAGGGCTGTCGGAGGCCTATCGTTCGCTTCGAACCTCGCTGCAATTTTCAGGTGCGGAAGGCGCGCCACGATCGCTGGTTGTCACGAGTTCGGAACCTTCGGAAGGCAAGTCGACCACCTCGTTCAAGCTTGGGCAGGATTTTGCAGCGCTTGGCGCAAGAGTTCTCATTGTCGACGGCGATCTGCGGAAGCCGAACCTTCATCGCCTGTTTGGTCTCGACAACACGATTGGGCTCAGCAATCTTCTGACAAATACCGTTCGCAAGGAAGATCTGACGAATATCTTCAGGGCGACGAAATACCCTAATGTGACCGTTTTGACCTCTGGAACGATCCCACCAAATCCTGCGGATCTGCTCTCCTCTCCGAAGATGGCTCTGATCATAACCAATCTCGGCAAGCGCTTCGATCTTGTCATTATCGATGCGCCACCGATCGTTGGTCTTTCGGATGCTCCTATTCTCAGCCGGCTCGCCGAGGGCACATTGATGGTCATCTCGACCAATCAGGTGACGCGCAAGTCGGCCAAGACTGCGCTGAAGCGCTTGCGATCTGCCGGCGCAAATGTAGTGGGAGCCGCGATGTCAAAGTTTGCTGTGAACAAATTCGACTATAACTACGCCTATAAATACATGAACTATCAGTACTACAACTACGGCACGGACACGAGTACTCCGAGGATTGAGGGCAAAGTCGATGATGGAGCAGGCCAGCCCGCTTATGCAAAATCTGCGGCGTATAAGCGTTTGGTTCGTCGCATCCGTTCTGGTGTTGGTGGCTTCCTCGATCGGGCTAAGTCGATTTCTTGAGACCGAAACGCCAACCATCTCGCTTGCACTGGATCCATTAAACGCCGATGCTCTGATAGGCGTAATTGCCGGTGATCTGAACGATGCGAATAATCCTCCGGACCTCGATGCCTTGCTTGCCGAGGCTAGGGACGCGCTCCGTTTCAACCTCGCCGACGCACGCCTCTATAGCTTGGTCGGTGAGATCAAATACCGGCAAGGCGAAAAAGACGAGGCCTACGAGCTGTTCGACCAGGCTCGTAAGTTATCCAAAACAGAAATCCATGCCCTCCAGAGGTCTATTGGCCACTCGACCGAGATAGGTGATTTGTCAAAGGCCGTTGGCGAGATAGACATATTGCTGCGCCGGTGGCCGGACCAATTTCCGGCGATCGTCGGTGGCCTGCCGGCGATTCTTGCGAATCCCGACGGATACAACGCCATGCTGGCAGCAATCACGGCGGAGACGCCCTGGAGGCCTAGCCTCTTCGTGGCCCTTGCCAATGATCCCAAGGGCCTGGATTACGCAAACCGGCTGCTGCTCGATTTGAATGAGTCAGCCGCGCCGCCGAAACCGGGCGAACTATCCATCGTGATCAATGGTTACATCCGCCAGAGGGAATATGAACAAGCGTATCGGCTGTTTCTTTTCACCCTGTCTGAACAGGAGCGTAAGTTAGGCGGATATATTTTCAACAGCACGTTCGAACCGATATCCAGAGACAGGCCGTTTGATTGGCAGGTTCGCGACCAGTCGGGCCTGGAGGTGACGTTTGCAACATCCCAGAACGCGGTAGAGGGCGAGGGCGGCGCGATGGTCCGGTTCTTGAACACGCCGGTGAAGAATTCGGCTCTTCAACAGTACATTGAGCTGCCTCCTGGATCCTATAAGGTTTCTCTAATTGCGTCTGCCAGAAACCTCAAGCTTCCGAAGGAACTGTTCTGGTCTCTTAGATGTCCGGCCGGTGAAATCGCGCGCCTCAATATTCCCGAGGGTACATTCAATCGGCAGACCATGAGCGGGGATTTTTCAATCGGTCCGGACACATGTCGAATGCAATTGTTGAGGCTGGAGACTTCGGCCATTGCTGAGAGCTGGCGATTTCGCTATGTCGGTACGCTGGTAATGCACAAATTGAGCATCGAGAGAAATCCGTCTTGAGCGATCGGCCATCCGAATGGGATAAATATCTCCTTGGGTCGGTTTTGTTCATATCCCTGCTCATTGGCGGCGGTACTGCAAGCGGCCTTTATACCGATACTCTAATCCAGGTCGTGGTGATTATCTCGGCGGCAGTGGTCTTTTCTCAGACCTCCGGCCAAAGGATCTCGCGTTCCGTTCTATGGCTGCTTATCTTCGCGGTGGCGTTGATTGTTCTTCAGATTGTGCCACTCCCGGCTGCCATATTCGATGGGGTTCGTCCGAAGCTTTTGCTCGGAGATGCCCGGCTGATTGGAATTCCCCCATTTCGCTTCGTCAGTGTAGGAGTTGGCCGGACTGTAGAGTGTCTGTTCTTTCTGCTGGCATCAGCGGCATTTTTTTTAAGCGTATTGCGCCTGCGCTCCGAACAGGTCAGCGCTCTCCTACCATTTTTCTTCATAGGTGTTATCTGCAATGGTCTGGCCGGGTCGATTCAATATTCTCTCTCCGATAACATCGCTATAGTAGGTCTATTGCCGTTCACCATTAACGCAGGGCTTTTCGCCAACGTGAACCACTTTTCGGCGTTGCTTTTTGTGTCTATCCCCTTCGTCGTCTACTATGGCCTGTTCCGCGGACACCTTTTGTCGGGATCGGTTGGATTGATCGCGCTTTTGCTGCTGCTTTTGGCTGCCGGTTCACGCGCCGGGGTCTTGATCGGGTTGGCGATAACCATATTGTCCGTCGTCTTTCTTTCGGCCCGTTCCAGGGCGAGTGGACTTACCATCCTGCTGATTTTCACAGGGCTTACGGCCTACACGATAGGCGCATGGACGAAGATCGATGCGGACGCGTTAGATCCGGCGTTCGGGCGTGGATAATTCGCCCGAACGACGATCGAGGGGATCAAGGACAATTGGGCGACGGGCGTCGGATTTGGAAATTTTCAAAAAGCCTATCAAATATACGAAAGGGGGGGCATGATTTTCAGGCAATACGTCAATCATGCCCACAATGAATACCTTGAAATAGCCTTCGAGGGCGGAATTCCTGCTATCTTACTTATGGTAGGCTATTTCGCACTGCTTTTTGCTGCATTGGCCAGGGTTCGCCGCGACCCGCTTCAGAAGGCCGCATTCCTCTCGGTATCGTTTCTTCTCATTCATTCTCTGGTCGACTATCCGCTGCGAACCGAGGCGTTGGCGATGACCTTTGCCTATATGAACGCCATCATCTTTCACAAAGGATTTGCGGAACGCTTGGGCCGCAAGAGCGAGATGATCGAGATCGACCACAACGGTGACAAGCTACTTGTTCCCATCGGAAGTTCGTCCTAGCGACCTCGTCGCTGCGGCTGGCGGCCTCTGAACGAGGCGGCCGGCTGTCAGGCGAGCCGGCTCCCGGCCCTCAGGCCCCCCAAGCGCTGGCAGCATTTCCTGCTCCTCTCAAGCGCAACTGGTCGCTGAGCAGAAATTTCCCGATTTCGCCGGCTGCATGGAAAATTCATTCCCGAACCATTCGGCCGCAGGCTTGTCTTGCATTGGTCTGGGCAGGAACGATCTGCTAGAACGCCTGCACGAGAATAGATTATCCGGAAGTGCAGCTTGAACCGGGCGGCTAAAGGTCGCCTCCGTTGACGATACAGGCCCTTCCGTAAATGGGTACGAAAGAACGCTCACAGTCCATGAACATCGCGGTTACGCACCTTCAGCGGCTCGAGGCCGAGTCTATTCATGTTTTTCGCGAGGTGGCCGCGGCTTTCGCCAAGCCGGTCATGCTCTATTCGGTCGGCAAGGATTCGTCCGTGCTCATGCACCTGGCGATGAAGGCGTTTTATCCGGCCAAGCCGCCCTTTCCCTTTCTTCATGTCGATACGACCTGGAAATTCCGCGAGATGATCGCCTTTCGCGACCAGATGCAGCAAAAGCTCGGCTTCGACCTCCTGGTCCATGTCAATGAAGACGGCGTGCGCGACAACATCAATCCCTTCGACCATGGCTCCAACACCCACACGCATGTGATGAAGACGGTGGCGCTGCGGCAGGCGCTCGACAAATACGGGTTTGACGCAGCCTTCGGCGGCGCCCGTCGCGACGAGGAGAAGTCGCGCGCCAAGGAGCGGATCTTTTCGTTCCGCAACGCCCAGCACGTCTGGGATCCGAAGAACCAGCGGCCGGAGATGTGGAAGATTTTCAACACCCGTATCGCTGCCGGTGAATCGATCAGGGTATTTCCACTGTCGAACTGGACCGAGCTCGACATCTGGCAATACATTCTCCAGGAGGACATCCCGATCGTGCCGCTGTATCTGGCCAAGGAGCGGCCGGTCGTCGAGCGCGACGGCATGCTCATCCTGAGGGACGACGAGCGCATGCAGCTGCGGCCCGGCGAGACGGTGGAGAACCGGATGGTGCGGTTCCGCACGCTCGGCTGCTATCCGCTGACCGGTGCGATCGACTCGGAAGCCGACACTCTGGAGGCAATAGTCGGCGAAATGCTCACGGCGCGCACTTCCGAGCGGCAAGGTCGCCTGATCGATCGTGATGAAGCCGGCTCGATGGAAAAGAAGAAGCGCGAGGGGTATTTCTGAGTATGCGCCACATCATGGCCAAGAGCCTCGCCCCGACCGACGGCGTCCGCGACTATCTGGCGGCGCAGGAACGAAAGTCGCTGCTGCGCTTCCTGACCTGCGGCTCGGTCGACGACGGCAAGTCGACGCTGATCGGGCGCCTGCTTTCCGATACCAAGCAGATTTTCGAGGACCAGCTGGCGGCGCTCGAGCGCGATTCGCGCAAGCACGGCACAACCGGCGACGACGTCGACTTCGCGCTGCTGGTCGACGGCCTCGAGGCCGAGCGCGAGCAAGGCATTACTATCGACGTTGCTTATCGCTTCTTCGCCACGCCGAAGCGCAAGTTCATCGTCGCCGACACGCCCGGCCACGAACAGTATACTCGCAACATGGCGACAGGTGCATCGACCGCCGATCTCGCCATCGTGCTGATCGATGCTCGTCAGGGCGTACTGCGCCAGACAAGGCGGCATTCGATCATTGCCTCGCTTTTGGGCATTCGCCACATCGTGCTCGCCGTCAACAAGATCGACCTTGTCGGCTTCGACGAGGCGGTCTTTAAACGGATCGTGGCCGATTACGGGCAGTTCTCACGTGATCTCGGCTTCGAGTCGATCGTGCCCATTCCTATGTCGGCCCGCTATGGCGACAACGTTACTGGCCGTTCCGATAGGACGGACTGGTTTTCCGGCCCAACGCTGATCGAACATCTGGAAACCGTCTCGGTCGACGAGGCCGCGGTCGAATTGCCGTTCCGGTTTCCTGTCCAATATGTGAACCGTCCCAATCTCGATTTTCGCGGTTTCGCCGGCACCATCGCCTCTGGCTCGGTTGCGCCCGGCGACGAGGTTGTCGTCGCGAAATCGGGCAAGTCCTCCCGTGTCAAGCGGATCGTTTCGCATGGCGGCGACCTTCAGCAGGCTGTCGCCGGCCAGGCCATCACGCTTGTCCTCGACGACGAGGTCGAGGTCTCGCGCGGCAATATGCTGGTGTCGCCGGCAGCGCGGCCGCAGGTCGCCGACCAGTTCGCCGCCAACATCGTGTGGTTCGACGAACATGCATTGCTGCCCGGCCGCTCCTACATCCTGCGCACCGAGACCGACCAGACCAGCGCCACCGTCACCGACCTGAAATACCGGGTCAACGTCAACGACTTTGCCCATGAGGCGGCCAAGTCGCTTGAGATGAACGAAGTCGGCATCTGCAACATCTCGACGCGGTCGCCGATCGCCTTCGATCCGTTTGCCGAAAACCGCACCACCGGCGCCTTCATCCTGATCGACCGCATCACCAATGCCACGGTCGGCGCCGGCATGATCCTGCATTCGCTGCGGCGCGCCGAAAATATCCACTGGCAGTCGCTCGATGTCGGCAAACGCGCCCGCGCCGATATGAAGAACCAGCGGCCGGCGGTGTTCTGGTTCACCGGGCTTTCGGGGTCAGGCAAGTCGACCATCGCCAATCTGTTCGAAAAGAAGCTCTTCGCCACGGGGCGCCATACCTACATTCTGGACGGCGACAATGTCCGGCACGGGCTCAACCGGGATCTCGGCTTCACCGACGCCGACCGTGTCGAAAACATTCGCCGCGTCGCCGAAGTCGCGCGCCTGATGGCCGACGCCGGGCTGATCGTCATCGTGTCGTTCATTTCGCCGTTCAGCGCCGAGCGGCGCATGGCGCGCGAATTGATGGCCGACGGCGAATTCGTCGAGGTGTTTGTCGACACCCCCTTCGAGGAATGCGCCAGGCGCGATCCGAAGGGTCTTTATGCGCGGGCATTGAATGGCGAGATCAAGAATTTCACCGGCGTCGATTCACCATATGAGGTGCCGGAAAAACCCGAAATTCATCTCAAGACACTCGGCAAATCGGCCGAGGAGATGGTGGACGCCCTGGAACACTGGCTGAACGAGCGCGACATTGCCGAAGACCAATATGACAGCGGCGGCGGTATCTGACGACGAAGCGATGCTCGCCGTCTTCGAGCACCTTGCCTTGGCGGCGGGGCGCGAGGTGATGCGCGTCTTTCGTGCCGGCTGTGCGGTCGACAGCAAGTTGGACAGTTCGCCGGTGACGGAGGCTGACCGCGAGAGCGAGAAGATTATTCTTGCCGGGCTGCGCGCCGCATTTCCCGAGATTCCGTGCGTGGCCGAGGAAGAAGCTTCGGCCGGCATCATGGCACCGGATCTCGGCGACGCCTTCTTCCTGATCGATCCTCTCGACGGCACCAAGGAGTTCGTCAACCGCAGGACCGATTTCACTGTCAACATCGCGCTGGTTCGCCATGGCGTGCCGGAGATCGGCGTTGTCTTCGCGCCTTGCACCGGCCGCTTCTTTTCCGGCCGGCCGGGCAAAGCGGAAGCGATCGAGATCAATGACGACTATGAGATCGTCGATCGCCAGCCGATTTCGGCGAGGGCCGGTATGGTGCCGCTGACCGTCGTTGCCAGCCGCTCCCACAACACGCCGGAAACCGACGCCTATATCCGCGCGCTGGGCGCTGCCGAGATCGTCTCGGTCGGCTCGTCGCTGAAATTCTGTCTCGTCGCCGGCGCCGAGGCAGACGTCTATCCACGCTTCGGCCGCACCATGGAATGGGACACCGCGGCGGGTGACGCGGTGCTACGCGCTGCCGGCGGCATGACGCGAACGCTGGATGGTGCGCCGCTCGCCTACGGCAAGCGCAACCAGAGCGATGACGAGGATTTCGCCAACCCGCATTTTATCGCCAGCGGCAAGGCTGCTGGATTTGGCTAGACGGTGATTGCGCAGTTCCAGACCCGTACGAAAGTGCGGGTGTTGCAAGTGACTTATGCAAGCGACCTCAGATGCTGCTCGAGATCTGTAAACACAGCGGTACGATCCCCATCCAGCCGACAGTTGGGTCGGCGTGGCCGATTCGCTTCGTGTCCGGTCGATGCTGCGGGGCCTTCACACGGTGTATCCAAATTGCTGTATACCGATACACTTGAACGGCTATACGAGCGAGTGATGGCGTTCCACATCAAAAATCCCGAGACCGACGCACTGGCCCGCCGGGTCGCCGCACTTAAGAGGACTGGTCTGACAGAGGCCGTCCATGCCGCGCTCAAGCATGAGCTTGAGCGCGAACAGGCTAGACCGTCCCTCGTAGAGATCGGCGTCAGGTTCTGCCGTGATCTGCGAGCCCGGGGCAAGCCTGATCACGGCAGGCCCGCCGACAAGGCGTTTCGCGACAGCCTGTACGAGAATGATGATGTTCATCGACGCCTCGGCCCTGACGGCGCTGATGACCAACGAGGATGATGCGCGCGAACTCCTGGTCGGGACCCGGCGCGGCTGAACGGTGTTGAACCGGACTTTACTTGGCTGGCCACGGTCCAGATTGGATCACGTTCAAGAACCTAAAATGCGGCGGGCTTGCTTCGGATGGTTAAGGCCAGGAGCGCCTCCGAAAGTCGTTTCTTCGCCCGCTCCACCCCGTTCTCGTCGATTGCCTCAACATCGAGGAACAAGTCGAGACCAGTCGTATGCTCGCTGATGACCTGAGGGCGCTGGGCGAGTTCACCCAGGAGGCCCTCGACTTCGTAGGGGACAACCTCCCGGCTGATCCCCTTCATGGCAATCGGTGCTAATGGACGCGCCCGGACAAGGTCGCGCACGAGCGCGTAAGTCTCATAGCTGAGGCAGATGCCGCCGGGCTCGGCAATCGACTGCAGCCGGGCCGCCAAGTTCGCCTCGGCTCCAATAATCGTGTAGTCCATCCGATCATCGGAACCGAAGTTCCCAACATTGCAATAGCCCGTGTTGATGCCCATGCGAGCTCGGAAGGGCCGTTCAACTCCGCGGTCATGCCACACCCTGTTCAACTGCTCCAGCCGACGCTGCATGTCGACAGCCATGCGCAAGCAGGCTCTCGCGTCTTCCTCGACGCCCTGCGTCTCGGGGTCTCCGAAGAACACAAGAAGCGCGTCGCCGATGAACTTGTCGACGGTGCCGCCGTGTTTGAGCGCGATCGTCGACATCTCGGTGAAGTACTCGTTGAGGAGAAGCGTCAGGTCCTCGGGCTGGAGCCGTTCCACGATCGCGGTGAAATCCTTGACGTCGGAGAAAAAGATCGTGAGCTTCTTGCGCTCGGTTGCGATGGTGACGTCCTTCTGGCCGCTGAAGATGCTTTTGTAGATTTGAGGCGAAAGGTATTTGGCGATCTTCAATGAAATCGCGGCCAGAAAGTCGTTTGCCTCGGAAAGCTCCTTGTTGATGCCCTGAATCAACGCGGACTGCCGACGCTGCAGGAGAATGAACGTCAGGCCCGCCGCCGCCGCGAAACCGAAATATAGGAGCAGATACTTGAAGGTCAGCACGTTCGCAGCAATAGGCTGATTGACTGATATCTCCTGGATCCCTCGGACATCCCCTACCTTCCAGTCCGTCTTGGGGCTGTCCGGGTGTGAGTTATGGCAGGTCACGCACACTTGTCCCATTATGACAGGGGCCGCGGCGCGGACCTGCCGGTCAAACAGTGAGCCCGAGACTTCGATGATCGGCTCCTTCGGGTTGGCGCGCAAAGCCAAGATTGCATTCCGCTCGAAGACATCGAGCTGGTGGGGCGCGCGACCTTTGAAAGGCAGATCCGAGACGAACCGATATTTGACCGACCCGTCATGAGCGCTGATGCGCTTGCCGAGTTCGATCGAGAGGGTTGCTGGAATAGGGATCGCACCTGGCACGTCCCGATAGTTGTGCGTCGCGGTCACGGCGCCGTTAGCTTGCAGCACGCGTCCCACGACGTCGCTGCCGTAGAATCCGCGCATTTCGTCGATGATCCGGCTGATTTCGCTGGCTTGCCTGCGCAGCATCCGTTCCGATAGGTCTCGGAGGTCGAGCCCAGGCTGCGACGGGCAGACCGACAAGGCCGATGACCACTGCCGTCACCAGGAGCGGTCCCATGGTGCGCTGCTGACGCGCAATCTGTTCACCCAGTCCAGCCATTGTGCAAGCCCCCGGCCGTCACAGTATCTGAACTATAGCTCATTCCCGGCACGGTACTAGAGTCAGTCTTGGCTCGATGAGAACACGTCAGCCCTGCAACGTCGGACCGACCTTGAGCGGTTGTTGCTAAGCCCGACCCTCACAGCAGATTTCGCATTGTGGCGCTAGACGGGCAGTGAATCAGTGAGGGGGATGTCGCAAAGTCGGTTGTGGCCCGGAATGCGCTCCGCGATAACCGCTCAGGGGTCAAAATTCACCTCTGGCAAGGTTGAGACTTCTGCGGCCGGAGAGCGCGTCGGAAAAGAAAGTGTCCCGCCAAACGTATCCGCGTTTCGGCCGCACTATGGAATGGGACACCGCGGCGGGTGACGCGGTGCTGCGCGCTGCCGGCGGCATGACGCGCACGCTGGATAGCGCGCCGCTCGCCTGCGGTAAGCGCAACCAGAGCGACGACGAGGATTTCGCCAATCCGCATTTCATTGCCAGCGGCAAGGCTGCCACGGCCGCTTAGCACGACGGTGAACCCCGTTCCCCGGCTCGTCGCCCGCGCGAGCGACGCCGTCGCGCACGCGACGCCTGAGTTGAAGCACTTATTTTCAGCCGAACGCTCGTGGCAGGGAGTAACTATCCGGTGTGGATCGTGGCAGAGGCCCTTCGCGTGTTAGGCTGCTTGCATGGAGATCGACACCGACAAGATCGACGAAGCCGTTCTGGGCCTGCTTTGGCTGACGCTGCATGAAGAGAGGCGCGCCTGGAAGGGTTTGGATTGGAACGCTCTGGATCGCTTGCACGAGAAGGGGCTGATCGCGAATCCAGCAAACAAGGCGAAGTCAGTGGTTCTGACAGATGAAGGACTGCGGCGTGCGCAGGAGCGATTCCGCACCCTGTTCACCCGTCCGGCGCCATGAGCCATGAGCGCTGGGAGGGCGCCGCGAGATGATGGCGCACCTGGCTGAATTTCGATAGTGGCGGCGCGCTGACCGCAGGCGGGACGGCCAATGCTCTCGCCGTGGCGGCCAAATTCTTCTTTCGCCACTTATGCCAACGGGCGCATCCTGGCCGTCAAGGCACTAGCTAGTTTCCGTCCACAAACGCCAAATCATTGATCTTATTGCTTAAATCGTAATTTTGCGAAGGCAAGGCCCGGCGGTTTCAGGTACACTTTGGTCTCATGCCA
>NZ_JAMYNH010000024.1:0-69677 GCF_040318975.1 Mesorhizobium sp. M0983
ACGGCGTAATCGAAACGGGGCGTTTCGGCGCCCCGTTTTCGGTCGCGCCGCAATGCAAATAATTGCGAGATATTGGCGCGAGGCACCCCCCTCTGTCCTGCCGGACATCTCCCCCTCAAGGGGGAGATTGGACGTCACCTCGGCTTTCGCCAATCACGGACGTTGCAGGAGCGAGCGGATCGCCGAAGCTGCCGATCTCCCCCCTTGAGGGGGAGATGTCCGGCAGGACAGAGGGGGGTGCTGTCCCGCCGACATTTCCTACCAAGGCACGACACTGATCTCCGGCCAGTTCTCCCTCGCACGCGCGCCCTTCATCTCGTGCGTCTGCTGATTATCTAGTGCACGGTTCGGGGTAACGCGAAACGAGAAGATGTCGTCGAGCCCGAACGGCGCCACGAGCGCGAGTTGCCCATCGGTGCCGAATCTAACGCCGACCGCATGGGTTTTCGAAGCGAAATAGGACAGCGCCTCGGCGGACGACGACAGTCTGGGATAGGAACCGCCAAAGCGCGCCTCAAACCACAGATGCACCCGCGCCTGGTTGCGCACTTCGACCGGCAGCGTCAGTCCTTCGAACTGCTTCGCCGCCCGGCGGATGACCGTGTCCTCGGCCTCGTAAGACAGATCGCTCTCATCGAAATAGAACAGATCGACATCACGAATGCCATATCCCGAAGGCTTCGCCGTCAGATGATTCCAGACGCTGTTGTAAAGCGCGCCGGACACGACCAGCCAGTCGGGGAGGTCGAGCGCCCGTACCCGCGACAGCGTCTCGCCGACCAGCGGATCGGGCGAGACGATATCGAGAAAGGCTGCACGCTGTTCCTCGAAGGGCAGCCCTGAATAGCGCAAATGGTTCATCGCCCTTTGGAGGGCGATTCGCCATGCGTCCGCAATCCCTCAGCCGCGCAGCACGCCGCCGGTCTGTTTGCCGACATTCTCGACGATGCGCTTGGCCAGCGCCTCGAAATCCTCGTCGGTCAGCGTCTTTTCGACCGGCTGGATCGAAACTTCGATGGCGATCGACTTCTTCGCCGCGCCGAGCGCTGCACCCTCGAAAACATCGAACACCGAGACGCCGGAAATCAGCTTCCGGTCTGCGGCAAGGGCGGCGCGAACGAGTGTGCCGGCTTCGACCGCCTTGTCGACGACGAAGGCGAAATCGCGCTTGACCGCCTGGAAGGCGGACAGATCGAGCCTCGGCTTTGTCCGCGTCGGCTTGGCCTTCGGCTCGGGCACGGCATCGATGAACACCTCAAACCCGCAAAGCGGACCGGAGACGTCAAGCCCCTCCAGCGTCTTCGGATGGAATTCGCCGAACGTGCCGAGCACGACCTTCGGCCCGAGCTTGATCGTGCCGGACCGGCCGGGATGATACCAAGCCGGGCCGCCGGCCTCGATCTGCAGCCGCTCGACCGGCGCGCCGCAGGCTTCGAGTGCAGCGATGGCGTCGGCCTTGGCATCGAAGACGCCGACGGCGCCGGCATTGCCTGCCCAATGGCGGCCGGAGCCCTCGAGCTTGGCGGTGCCGCGCCGAACGCCGGCGGCAACACGCCGCTGCTGGTCGGCGCCGTCGCCCTCGTAAGTGCCCGACACTTCGAACAGCGCGACATCGCCGATGCCCTTGTCGGCGTTGCGCTGCGCGGCCGCGATCAGGCCCGGCAGCAGCGACGGCCGCATGTCCGACATATCGGCGGCGATCGGGTTGGCAAGCTTCAGCGCCTGCTGGCCGCCGCCGAACAAATCGGCGTGTTTTGCCGGAATGAACGACCAGGTGACGGCCTCCATCATGCCGCGCACGGCAAGTGCCCGCTTGGCGGCGCGGGTGCGGATCTGCAGCACAGTCAGGATCTTGGCGTTGACCGCGTCGTGGCTGCCGAGCGGCTGCGGCGCGATATTGTCGACGCCGTGGATGCGCATGACCTCCTCGACCAGGTCGGCCTTGCCGTCGACATCCGGCCGCCAGGACGGGACCGCCACATTGACGACATCGCCCGTGCCCTCCGGCTTGAAGCCGAGGCGGGCAAGAATGTCGAGGCTCGTCGAGCGCGGCACTTCGATGCCGGTCAGCCGCTTCACGTCCGACAACGGGAACGAGACGATCTTCGGCCGATGGCCGGCATAGCCGACGACTTCGGTTTGCGTCGGCGTACCGCCGCAGAAATCGAGCACCAGCCTCGTCGCCAGCTCCACACCGGGAATCATCATTTCCGGGTCGACGCCACGCTCGAAGCGGTAGCGTGCATCGGTGATGATGCCGAGCGTGCGGCCGGTGCGGGCGGTGGCGATCGGGTCCCAAAGTGCCGACTCGATCAGCACGTCGGTGGTGTTCTCGTCGCAGCCGGAATGCTCGCCACCCATGATGCCGGCGATCGACTCGATACCATCCTGGTCGGCGATGACGCACATCTCCGGCGTCAGCGTGTATTCGCGGCCGTCGAGCGCCAGCACCTTTTCGCCGTCGCGTGCCCGGCGCACGGTGAGATTGCCGGTGACCTTCGCAGCGTCGAAGACATGCAGCGGCCGGCCGCGATCGAAGGTGACATAATTGGTGATGTCGACCAGCGCACTGATCGGCCTCAAGCCGATGGCGAGAAGCCTTTGCTGCAACCATTTCGGCGACGGTCCGTTCTTGACGCCGCGCACCAGGCGCAGCGCAAAGCCGGGACAGAGCTCCGGCGCTTCGATCGTCACCTTGACCGGCGTCTCGCCCTTGCCGGGGATCGGCTCTATCGGCGCGCTCTTCAGCGTGCCGAGCCCGCTCGCCGCCAGATCGCGGGCGATGCCATAAACGCTGGTCGCATCCGGCCGGTTCGGCGTCAGATTGATTTCGATCAGCGGATCGTCGAGATGGGCATAGGCGGCGAAACTGGTGCCGACCGGCGCATCGGCCGGCAGGTCGATGATGCCGTCATGCTCCTCGGACAGTTCGAGCTCGCGCTCGGAGCACATCATGCCGTGGCTTTCGACGCCGCGGATCTTGCCGACGGTCAGCGTCACGTCGATGCCGGGAATATAGGTGCCGGGTGCTGCAAAGGCGCCGATCAGGCCCGCGCGGGCGTTCGGCGCGCCGCAGACAACCTGCACCGGCGCCCTGCCGTCGCCGGTGTCGACGGTCAGCACGCGCAGCCGGTCGGCGTCGGGATGCTGGACTGCCGTCAGCACCTTGGCGATGACGAAAGGTTTCAAGCTCGCCCGGTCGTCGACATGCTCGACCTCGAGGCCGATCGAGGTGAGACGTTCGACGATTTCCGCCAGCGAGGCATCGGTCTCGAGATGATCCTTGAGCCAGGAGAGGGTAAGTTTCATGACTGTGTTCCGTCTGGTCTGGGCACGCTGGGCTTGAAGCTATGCGGCCGCGCGTCGGACATGTGCAGGAAGGCTAGCTGCCCGCGGATTTGCTGCGGCCCGGTTGTCACGCGCTTAGCCCGCCAAACAGCGTCGGCATGTCGAGCGGCCTAAAACCGTAATGCGACAGCCAGCGCACATCGGCGTCGAAGAAGGCGCGCAGGTCGGGCATGCCGTATTTCAGCATGGCGATGCGGTCGATGCCCATGCCCCAGGCGAAGCCCTGGTATTCGTCGGGATCGAGGCCGCCGTAGCGGAGCACGTTGGGGTGGACCATGCCGCAGCCTAGGATCTCCAGCCAGTCTGAGCCTTCACCGAAGCGCACCTCGCCAGGCCGCGAACGGTCGCACTGGATATCGACCTCGAGGCTGGGCTCGGTGAACGGGAAGAAGGACGGCCGGAAGCGCATCTTGACGCTCGGCACCTCGAAGAAGGCCTTGCAGAACTCCTCCAGTACCCACTTCATGTTGGCGACGTTGGCCGATTTGTCGATCACCAATCCCTCGACCTGATGGAACATCGGTGAGTGGGTGGCATCGGAATCCTGCCGGTAGGTCTTGCCAGGAATGACGATGCGGATCGGCGGCTTCTGCATCTCCATGGTGCGGATCTGCACCGGCGAGGTGTGGGTGCGCAAAAGCTTGCGTTCGCCCTGCTCGTCCGGCTGGAAGAAGAAGGTGTCGTGCATCTCGCGCGCCGGGTGGCCTTCCGGGAAGTTCAGCGAGGTGAAATTGTAATAGTCGGTCTCGATGTCGGGACCTTCGGCGATGGCAAAGCCGAGATCGCCGAAGATCGCCGCGATCTCGTCGATAACCTGGCTGATCGGATGGATGCGGCCGCGCTCGGCCGGCGATTGTCGCACCGGCAAGGTGACGTCGACCTTCTCGGCGGCAAGCCGTGCCGTGATCGCCACATCTTTCAGCTCGGCGCGACGGGCCGAAAGTGCCTCGGTGACGCGGTTCTTGAGGCCGTTGATTGCCGGGCCTTTGACCTGGCGCTCCTCGGCGCTCATCGAGCCGAGTGTCTTCAGTATCTCGGAGACCGAACCCTTCTTGCCGAGGGCAGAGACACGCACCGCCTCGATTGCTTGCTCGTCGGCGGCAGAGGCGATCTCGGCCATCAGGGAATTTTCGAGAGTTTCCATGTCACTCATGTTCCAGACCCGATTGGAAGCAAAGAAAAACCCGCGCCAGCCCTGCCAGCGCGGGTTTCCCAAATCAAGTGTCGAATAGCTTGGGAAGCGCTGGTCTTAAGCGACAGCGCTTTCAAAAGCGTTCGGCGTGGTGTTCTTGAGGTATTCGAGCGCGACCTTGGCCTTGGCCACGAGTGCGGCAAAAGCCTGCGGCTCGTGGATGGCCATGTCCGACAGGATCTTGCGATCGATCTCGATGCCGGCCTTGTTGAGACCGTCGATGAAACGGCCATAGGTCAAGCCATGCTCATGCGTCGCCGCATTGATGCGCTGGATCCACAGCGCGCGGAACGAACGCTTGCGATTCTTGCGGTCGCGATAGGCGTACTGCAGCGACTTTTCCACCGCCTGCTTGGCGATGCGAATGGTGTTCTTGCGGCGGCCGTAAAAACCCTTGGCGGCTTTCAGGACCTTCTTGTGCTTGGCGTGCGAGGTGACGCCTCTCTTTACGCGTGCCATGTCATGATCTCCTTAAAAGCAATTCCAGGAAAAGTGCCTAGCGGTTTTCCGTTCGGAATTGCGTAAAACAAATGCGTGTCCAGACCGAATGCCCTTATTTGGCGCATGATGTTTTCCAAAAAGTTTGCAACTTTTTGGCATCATGCCCTAGAGGCCGTTCGGCAGAAAATTCTTGATGACCTTCTTGCCATCCGGTTCAGCCAGAACCATCGTGCCGCGGGCATTTCGAATGAACTTGTTGGAACGCTTGATCATGCCGTGACGCTTGCCGGCCGCAGCCGACAGAACTTTACCCGTACCTGTGATCTTGAACCGCTTCTTGGCGGCCGATTTGGTCTTCATCTTGGGCATTTTGCTACTCCGTTTATATGCGCACCAATGCGCTTTTTGTTCGCTTCAGTCCGACCAAAGCCCGAAAAGCAAATGAAACCGCCACGGCATGCCCTGCCGGGCGGTTTTTTTGGAACGCGGTCATATACGTCAAAGCGAGGGCGCGCGCAACACCCAGCGCTCAGCAACCTTGTAGTGCTCAGGGGAAACGGAACAGCACCGGTAATATGCCCGACTGCTGGGCGCCGTCGATCAGTTCGAAAGCCGGCAAGGCAAGGAGGAACACCAGCCCGTCCAGTAACGTGGTTCGCAGCAGGCGCGGCTTGAAGCTGCCGGTGTCGCCTTCCTGATACAGTGACAGTTTCGGGAAGAAGCGCGGCACTTTCGCCAGATAGGCCTGGTATGGCGCGCCGAGAACCTCCTTGAGGAATTTCTCCTCGCGCAGGATAACGATGTAAAAGGCACCCGCGCAGAGCGCTCCAAAGCCGATCGTGGCCGCGATGGAGCCGATCTGTGCGCCGACACCAGCGGCAGCTAAAGTGGAGAAAAGGTAGAGTGGGTTGCGCGTGATCGAATAGGGTCCGCCGGTCACCACTTCGGAGGATTTGCGTCCGCCGATGTAAAGCGTCGACCACAAGCGCCCGACGATGCCGAGAAAGATCAGCACGACGCCGACCATTTCGATCGTTTCATGCACTGGCGTATCGGGAGGGAAAACCGACTGGCCGAACAGCAGCGCCGCGAACATCACCATGATGAGAACGGCAAGTACCATCCTGCGCATATGCTGGTAGCTGCCAAGCCCGTGCTTAACTTGCGCGTATCTGACTTCATTGACCATGTCGGGAATCCGATCGTCGAGGGAACCAGAGCGTCGTTGCTCTCGCCGGCGATCGCAGCGTCTGGCCAAGAAAACAGGCGCCCCGCCGATCGCCGGGACGCCTTGCAACATGATTCAGGCGGATTTAATGCATGTCGCCCAAAAGTGCGCAGCGGTTTTGGGACAACGACATGCACAAAACAGAACTAAAGCGCAACGCGCTTTAGCGGGGCGCCAGCACCATCATCATCTGGCGGCCTTCGAGCTTCGGTTCGGCTTCGACCTTGGCGATGGGCGCCACTTCCTCGCGAACCTTATTCAGAAGCTGCATGCCGAGTTCCATGTGCGCCATCTCGCGACCGCGGAAGCGCAATGTCAGCTTGACCTTATCGCCTTCCTCGAAAAAGCGCCGGACGGCCTTCATCTTGGTCTCATAGTCGTGGCTGTCGATGTTCGGGCGCATCTTGATCTCCTTGATCTCGATGACCTTCTGGTTCTTGCGCGCCTCGGCCGCCTTCTTCTGGTTGGCGTATTTCAGCTTCCCGAGATCGAGGATCTTTACGACGGGCGGCACTGCATTGGGCGATATCTCGACCAGATCGAGCCCAGCCTCTTCGGCGAGCAGCAATGCGTCGTTGATGGAGACATCGCCCCGGTTCTGGCCTTCGGCGTCGATTAGCTGGACCCGGGGAACCCGGATATCACGGTTGGAGCGCGGGCCTTCCTTGGTGGGCGCCGCTGCTTTGAAAGGTCTGCGAATGGTCGTGGTCTCCTTGAGCCGTTTCGTTAAGGGGTTCTTCAGTTCAGAATTGCGAACGCGCAATGTGGTGAGTGCGCGGTCGGAGTCAATAGCACAGCATTCTCAGGAAATCACCTGCTCGATGAATGCTCCTCTGCACCAAGCGAAGAAAGTAACAGAGCACTTTTCGTTGAACCCCCGCTTGTGCCAAAAGACCGGCGCGAGGGAATACACCATGAGCACCACCACCCCGATCTTCCTAGACGTCGACGGGACGAGCATCGCCGTCAGGCATGCGGCAGGTGCCGAGCCCGGCATCGTCTGGCTTGGCGGCTACAAATCCGACATGCTGGGCACCAAGGCCGAAACCCTGTCGGAATGGACGCGCAAAGAAAGCCGGGCCTTCCTGCGCCACGATTATTCCGGCCATGGCGAATCGGGTGGCGCCTTTGCCGACGGCACCATCTCGAAATGGCTAGGCGAGAGCCTGGCGGTTTTCCGCCGCTTCACCCAGGGCAGGCAAATCCTGGTTGGTTCGTCGATGGGCGCGTGGATCGCGCTGCGCATGGTGCAGGAATTGCGTAAGGCGGGCGAGAACAGCGTCGCCGGCCTTGTGCTGCTGGCCCCGGCGCCCGATTTCACGTTCGAACTGGTGGAGCCGGTGCTGACCGGAGCGCAGAAGCGCGACCTCAGGAAAAAGGGTTTTTTCGAAGAGCCGTCGGATTATTCAGCCGAGCCTTACATCTACACGCGCGCTCTGATCGAGGACGGCCGCAGCAACCGGGTGATGACCGGGCCGGTCGACACGCACTGTCCGGTCCATATCCTGCAAGGCCTGGCCGATCCCGACGTGCCGTCGAGCCATGCGCTCAAGCTGGTCGGCCTGCTGCCGGCCGACGACGTCACGCTGTCGCTCATTCCGGACGGCGACCACCGCCTGTCGCGACCTCAGGATCTCGATATGCTGGTGCGGGCGGTGGACGCGATGGTGCGGCAGGCGGGATAGAGACATGCGCATTTCCATTCCGGTGTCCGCCTTTGTGGCGGCGATCGTCGGCTTCGGCGGTACGCTGGCCATCGTCATTGCCGCCGCCAAGGCGGTCGGCGCAACGCAGGTCGAGACCGCAAGCTGGGTGACGGCACTCTGCCTGGCGATGGCCATCGAGAGCCTGTGGCTGTCGTGGCGCACGAAAATGCCGGTCATCACCGCATGGTCGACGCCGGGCGTCGCGCTGATCGCCGCATCGACCGGCTTTTCGATGGGCGAGGCGGTTGGCGCCTTCATCGTCACCGGGGTCCTGCTGGTCGCCACCGGCCTGTTCGGGCCATTGACCAAGCTGATCGCCAGAATACCGGCTTCGGTCGCGTCCGGAATGCTGGCCGGCATCGTCGTAACCTTCGCCATCAATGCGGTGAAGACCGTGCCCGTCGACCCCTGGCTGATCCTGCCGCTGGTTGCGGTCTTCTTCGTCATCCGCCTGTTCAACCCGGCGCTGTCGGTGCTGTTGGTGCTGATCGGCGGCGGTCTCGCGGCCTTTCTTACCGACCGGGTCGGCGGTCTGCCGGCACCGGAACTCTCGAGCTTGACGCTGGTAATGCCGCAGTTCACCGCCGCTTCGATCATCGGCCTGGCATTGCCGCTCTATCTGGTCACCATGGCCTCGCAGAACCTATCCGGCCTCGCCGTGCTGAGGGCAGCCGGCTATCATCCCGAACCCGGGCCGCTGATCGGCGTCACCGGCCTGTTTTCGCTGCTGACGGCGCCGTTCGGCGCCTCGACGACCAATCTTGCGGCGATCTCGGCGGCGATCTGCACCGGACCCGACGTGCATCCCGATCCGGCCGAGCGCTGGAAGACCGGCCCGTTCTACGCGCTGGCCTATCTTGTCTTTGCCCTGTTCGGCGCCTCGCTGGTGGCGATCTTCGCCGTATTGCCGCAGAGCCTGATCGCGCTGGTCGCCGGCCTGGCGCTGATGGCACCGCTCGCCAATGCGCTGTCGATCGCCTTGAAAGACGAGGACGAGCGGATGGCCGCTACCGTCACCTTCGCCGTCACCGCATCGGGGCTGACGCTGTTCGGCGTCGGTGCGGCGTTCTGGGGCCTGATCGCCGGATTGGTCGTGCTTTTCCTTGAAATGCTCAAAAAGCGATAATCATTTCAGCCGCTTGTCCGGTTTTGGCGGTTGCTGTCTTGAATCGCCGTTTTCTCCATCCCATTTCGATTCCACGCAGCCGGATTTGGCTGTCTCCAACTGAAGGATTGGGAGAAATGAACACATCTGCATTGATCCGTCCGGCCTGGACGCCGGCGACCATCGCGCTGATGGTGATCGGGTTCATGGTGTTCTGGCCGCTCGGCTTCGCCATGCTCGCCTACATCATCTGGGGCGACCGGCTCGACGGCTTCAAGCGTGACGTCAACCGCGCCACCGACGGCATCTTCGCCGGCTGCCGCCGCGGTTCCGACAAGGCCGCGCGCTGGGGCCATGGCTCCGCCCGCACCGGCAACGTCGCTTTCGACGACTGGCGCGAAAAGGAACTCGAGCGGCTTGCCGAGGAACGCCGCAAGCTCGACGAGATGCTGAGCGAGTTCGACGAATATGCCCGCGAATTGCGCCGCGCCAAGGACCAGGAAGAGTTCGATCGTTTCATGGCCAACCGCAACAAGTCGACGTCTCCCACGACCGGGTCGACGACGAACAACAAAACCACCGGCAAGTCCACGCCAGGCCTGCTCGACGAGTAACGTCCCGTGCCCAGATAGATAATCCAACGGCGTCGCGTCAGCGGCGCCGTTTCTTTTTTGTTCTAGTCGTTTCCCTCGAATCACGTATCGTCCCGGAATGTCCTTCGGCTTCTTTCGCACCCCGACGAAACCCAAGCCCACGCCCGTCGTGGAGCGCGAGCATTGCGTTGCCGGCCGCACGCTGCCGCTCAAGATCGTCGAGAACGACAGGGCGCGGCGCCTGACGCTGCGCATCGATTCCGGCGGCCGCGGCCTGCGCATCACCGTGCCGCCGGGGCTGCGGCGCGGCGAGGTGGAAAGATTCCTCGACCGTCATCAGGACTGGCTGGAGCAAAGGCTGGCCAAGGTGCCCAACCGGCCGCAGGTGCGGCCCGGCATCAAGATACCGGTGCGCGGTGTGCCGCATCGCATCGTCCATGAACCGTCGAAACGCGGTACAGTCACGCTGTCGCGCGACGAGCGCGGTCCGCTGATGATCGTGCACGGTGAGCGCCTGCATCTGCCGCGCCGCATCGCCGATTTCCTCAAGCGCGAAGCCAAGCGCGAGATCGAGGCGCTGGTGACCAAGCACAGTGCTGCGGTCGGCAAGCGCGCCAAGGCGATCCGCTTCAAGGATACGTCGAGCCGCTGGGGGTCCTGCACGTCGGACGGCAATCTGTCGTTTTCCTGGCGCATCATGATGGCGCCGCGGCCGGTGATAAACTACCTCGTGGCGCACGAGGTGGCGCATCTCAAGGAGATGAACCACGGCCCGAAATTCTGGAAATTATGCGAGCAGCTGTGCCCGGACACCGAGCGCTGCAAGGATTGGCTCAAGCGCAATGGCGGCGCGCTGCAGGCGATCACGTTCGAGTAGTTGTCCGATCAATCGTCATTCGCCGCGTTCAACTCCTCCGGCCGCAACCCCTCATCGACATGGCGCGGCCAAGGCAGAAAATCCTTCTCGAAGCCATCGTTGCTGAAATAAGCCAGCGCCCGATGCGCCTCCGCGCCGTTGAAGGCTGCCTTGTCCATCAAATGAGCGATGACCTCATGGGCCTGCGCCAGCTTTTGCCTGAGTTCCGCGACGGTCTTTTCCGGCATGGTCTTTGTTCTCCCGCCTTTGTGCCTGAGCAAGGTAGCGCGTTGCGCTCTTATATTAGCAAGGTGGCGCGTTCCGCTCTTACATTAGCAAGGTAGCGCGTTCCGCGCCGGCGGCAAACAGGATGCTTTTTCTCGACTCTTTGGTCGTTTCGTGCCAATCCCGCGCCATGGCGCTGGACATCAAGATATGCGGATTGAAGACTGACAAGGCACTGGCCGCGGCATTGGCCGGCGGCGCCAGCCATGTCGGCTTCAATTTCTTTGCCAAAAGCCCGCGCTATGTCGAGCCGGTGGAAGCCGGCCGCCTGCGCGAAGCGGCGCGCGGCAAGACCAAGGCGGTTGCGGTGACGGTCGACGCCAGCGACGCGTTCCTGGACGAGATCGTCGAAAAAATGCAGCCCGACATGCTGCAGCTTCACGGCGCCGAAACGCCCGACCGGGTGGCTGAGGTGAAGGCGCGCTACGGCTTGCCGGTGATGAAGGCCTTGCCGGTCAGCGAGGCTGCCGATCTCGAGCGGGTTAAACCCTTCGTCGGCATTGCCGACCGTTTCCTGTTCGATGCCAAGCCGCCTAAGGGTTCGGAACTGCCGGGCGGCAACGGTCTTGCCTTCGACTGGCGCATTCTGGCCGGCCTTGACGCCGGCGTCGATTACATGCTTTCCGGTGGGCTCAATGCCGGCAATATCGGCGACGCCCTTCGGCTGGCGAACCCGCCCGGAATAGATCTTTCCTCGGGCGTGGAAAGCGCGCCGGGGGTCAAGGAACCGGCGCTGATCGAACAATTTTTCCGGGCCGTCGGGGCAGCACGCGACAACCGCGCCGCCTGACCACGCTTCAAACCACAGACCAGGAGATCGGCGATGGATAAGCCGGCGATACCGAATTCCTTCCGCACCGGCCCCGACGAGCAGGGCATGTTCGGCATTTTTGGCGGTCGTTTCGTTGCCGAAACGCTGATGCCGCTGATCCTTGAGCTGGAGCGGCACTGGAACGAGGTCAAGAACGATCCGGACTTCAAGGCCGAACTGACCGATCTCTCGACGCATTACGCCGGGCGGCCGTCGAAGCTCTATTTCGCCGAAGGCTTGACCAGGCATCTTCGCGAGGTTTCCGCAGCGAAGGGCCTCGGCGGGGGCGCAAAGGTCTATTTCAAGCGCGAGGATCTGAACCACACCGGCTCGCACAAGATCAACAACTGCCTCGGCCAGATCCTGCTCGCCAAGCGCATGGGCAAGACGAGGATCATCGCCGAGACCGGAGCCGGCCAGCATGGCGTCGCTTCCGCTACAGTGGCGGCGCGCTTTGGGCTTCCCTGTATCGTCTATATGGGCGCGACCGATGTCGCCCGGCAAAGCCCCAACGTCTTTCGCATGAAGCTTCTGGGCGCGGAAGTGCGGCCGGTGACCGCCGGCCACGGCACGCTGAAGGACGCCATGAACGAGGCGTTGCGCGACTGGGTGACCAATGTCGAGGACACCTATTACCTGATCGGCACCGCCGCCGGCCCCCACCCCTATCCAGAGCTGGTGCGCGACTTCCAATCGGTGATCGGCACCGAGGCGCGCGCCCAGATCCTCGAGCAGGAAGGCCGGCTGCCGGACACCATCATCGCTTGTGTCGGCGGCGGTTCCAACGCCATCGGCCTGTTCCATCCCTTCCTCGACGACAAAGAGGTTCGCATCATCGGCGTCGAAGCCGGCGGCCGCGGCCTCGATGGCATCGAGCATTGCGCTTCGATGAGTGCCGGCGCGCCCGGCGTGCTGCATGGCAACCGTACCTACCTCCTGCAGAACGCCGACGGCCAGATCATGGACGGCCACTCGATCTCGGCCGGGCTCGACTATCCCGGCGTCGGGCCGGAGCACTCGTGGCTGCGCGATTCCGGCCGCGTCGACTATGTGCCGATCCTCGACGACGAGGCGCTCGAGGCGTTTCAGCTGACGACGCGCGTCGAGGGCATCATTCCGGCGCTGGAATCCGCCCACGCTATCGCGCAGGCGGTGAAGATCGTGCCTGATATGGACAAGGACCAGATCGTCATCGTCAATCTGTCCGGCCGCGGCGACAAGGACGTGCATACGGTGGCCAATATGCTGGGCATGGAGATCTGATCATGACCACCCGTATCGACCGCCGCATGGCGAAGCTGAAGGCCGAAGGCCGACCGGCACTCGTCACCTATTTCATGGGCGGCGACCCCGACTACGACACGTCGCTGTCGATCATGAAGGCGCTGCCTGGCGCCGGCAGCGACATCATCGAGCTCGGCATGCCGTTTTCTGATCCAATGGCCGACGGCCCGGCGATCCAGGCGGCCGGCCTGCGGGCGCTGAAGGGCGGCCAGACACTGGTCAAGACGCTGAAGATGGCCTCGGAATTCCGCGCCGGCGACAATGAAACGCCGATTGTCTTGATGGGCTACTACAATCCGATCTACATCTACGGCGTCAAGCGCTTCCTGAGCGACGCGCTGGCCAGCGGCATAGACGGGCTGATCGTCGTCGACCTGCCACCGGAGATGGACGAGGAGCTTTGCATCCCGGCACTCAAGGCCGGCATCAACTTCATCCGGCTGGCGACCCCGACCACCGACGACAAGCGCCTGCCCAAGGTGCTGCAGAACACATCGGGCTTCGTCTACTACGTCTCGATGACCGGCATTACCGGTTCGGCGCTGGCCGACACCGGCAAGGTGGCGGCAGCGGTCAAGCGCATCAAGAGCCATACCGACCTGCCCGTCTGCGTCGGCTTCGGCGTCAAGACCGCCGAGCAGGCGCGCACCATCGGTGCCTCGGCCGACGGCGTCGTCGTCGGCACCGCGATCGTCAATGCGGTCGCCAACGTGCTCGGGCCGAAGGGCGAAAAGACCGCCGATCCGGCCGAGGCCGTTGCCACGCTGGTCAGCGGGCTTTCGCAAGGGGTTCGCGCGGCTCGCCTTGCTGCCGCCGAATAATCTTCCTACGTCTTCTTAAGGGACAGGAGCCGAAGCGATGAACTGGATCACCAATTACGTCCGTCCGAAGATCAATTCGATGCTCGGTCGCCGCACCGACATGCCGGAAAACCTGTGGATCAAGGATCCCGAGACCGGTGAAATGGTGTTCCACAAGGATCTGGAGCAGAACCAGTTCGTCATCCCGTCCTCCGGCCACCATATGAAAATATCGGCCAAGGAACGGCTGAAATTCTTCCTCGACGACGGCAAATACGAGACGCTGGAAAATCCCAAGGTCGTTCAGGACCCGCTCAAGTTCCGCGACGAGAAACGCTATGTGGACCGGCTGAAGGATGCCAAGGCCAAGACCGGCATGGAAGATGCCATCATCAATGCGCTGGGCACCGTCGAAGGCCTGCCGGTGGTGGTGACGGTGCAGGATTTTGCCTTCATGGGCGGCTCACTCGGCATGGCGGCCGGCGACGCCATCGTGCATGGCTTCGAAGTTGCCCTGCAGCGCAAGCGGCCGCTGATCCTGTTTGCGGCCTCCGGCGGCGCCCGTATGCAGGAAGGCATCCTGTCGCTGATGCAGTTGCCGCGGACCACGGTCGGCGTCGACAGACTGAAGGAGGCCGGCCTTCCCTACATCGTCGTCCTGACCAACCCGACGACCGGCGGCGTCACCGCCTCCTACGCCATGCTGGGTGACGTGCACATTGCGGAGCCCGGCGCCCTGATCGGCTTTGCCGGCCCGCGCGTCATCGAGCAGACCATCAGGGAAAAGCTGCCCGACGGCTTCCAGCGCGCCGAATATCTGATGGAACACGGCATGGTCGACATGGTGGTGTCACGGCTGGAGATGCGCCAGACGATTGCGCGGCTGCTGAGAATGCTGCTCAAGCTGCCGGAAGAGCAAAAATCGCAGGAGCCGGAAATCCTGCCGCCGTCGGTGATCCCGGTCGAAGCCAGGCCGCAAGCCTGACGCGACATCATGCGGCGCGGGCGGCTGTTGTGTGCCGTTGTGCGCACGCTTAGGATTCCTTCATGACCACGCTTGCCGCCGACCGCGAAATCGAAAGCCTGATGGCGCTTCACCCGAAGGGCTTCGACCTTTCGCTTGACCGCATTTCGCGGCTACTCGAGCGCCTCGGCAACCCGCAGGACCAGCTGCCGCCGGTCATCCACATCGCCGGCACCAACGGCAAGGGCTCCTGTGCCGCCTTTTCACGGGCGCTGCTCGAAGCCGCCGGCTACCGCGTCCATGTCCACACATCGCCACATCTGGTGAACTGGCATGAGCGCTACCGACTGGCCGCCGATGGCGGCGGCAGGCTGGTGGACGACAAGGTCTTCGCCGAAGCCATCGCCCGCGTCGCCAAGGCCAATCAAGGCCAGAAGATCACCGTGTTCGAAATCCTCACCGCAGTCACCTTCGTGCTGTTTTCCGAATATCCGGCCGATGCCGTCATCCTCGAGGTCGGCCTTGGCGGCCGCTTCGACGCCACCAATGTCATCGCCGAGCCGGCCGTGTCGGTGATCATGCCGGTCTCGCTCGACCACGAAGCCTATCTCGGCGACCGCGTTGAACTGATCGCCGCCGAAAAGGCCGGCATCATCAAGCGTGGATGCCCGATCGTCATCGGCGCGCAGGAAAGCGAGACGGCGCAGCAGGTGCTCATCGAAACCGCCGAACGGCTCGACTGCCCCGCCTTCGTCTATGGCCAGGATTTCCTTGCCTATGAGGAAAACGGCCGCATGGTCTATCAGGACGAAGACGGATTGATGGACCTGGCGCCGCCGCGCCTGCCGGGGCGCCACCAATTCGCCAATGCGGCAGCGGCGATCGCGGCGGTCAAGGCGGCGGGCTTCGAGATCAGCCACCGCGCCGCCGAGAAAGCGATGGCCAATGTCATCTGGCCGGGCCGCATGCAAAAGCTGCCGCAGGGGCGGCTGGGCGAACTGGCGCCGAAGGGCGCCGACATCTGGCTCGACGGCGGCCATAATCCCGGCGCCGGCGTGGTCGTCGCCGAGGCGCTGGCCGAGCAGGAGGAAAAGAACCCGCGGCCGCTGTTCCTGATCTCGGGCATGATCAACACCAAGGACCAAAGCGGCTATTTCCGTGCCTTCAAAGGGCTGGTGCGGCATGTCTACACCGTGCCGGTGAGCACGAGCGACGCCGGCGTGCCGAACGACGAACTGGCGACGCGCGCCATCGAGGCCGGCCTGTCGGCCGAACCCGTCAGTTCCGTCGCCAATGCGCTGATGCTGCTGCGCGACACATGGGACGGACCGCCGCCGCGCATCCTTGTCGGCGGCTCGCTTTACCTGGCCGGTGCGGTATTGGCCGAAAACGGCACACCGCCGGTTTGAGGCGTGCCTCCACCCGGGCCATGATGACGCCACACCTATCAGATCACCGCGAGGAGCCAATCATGATCAAGGTAAAGCAGCTCGCTCACGTTTGCATTTTCGCGAATGACCTGGAGAAGACGCGAAGCTTCTATCGGGACGTCCTCGGCATGGATACGCAGTTCAATTTCCTGCGCGACGGCAAGATTTTCGGCTTCTATCTCAATTGCGGCAGCCGTAGCCATGTCGAAGTGTTCCAGAAAGACGGCGCGAGCTATAGCGACTTGAACCAGATCAACCACTTCTGCCTCGAAGTGGAAAACATCGACGCCGCGATCGCCCATCTGAGGTCAGAGGGGGTTGATGTCACTTCCAAGAAACGCGCGTGCGATGACACCTACCAGGCTTGGATCCGCGACCCCAACGGCGTGAAGATCGAACTGTTCGAATACACTGAGAAAAGCGCACAATTCGTCGGCGGCGATCGCATCGCGGATTGGTGATCGCGCCTCGCCGGACAATTGTAGCGGCGCAGCCGATGGTTGGTGGACTACTTCAGCTCGACCTCGATGAAGGCGAATTCGCCATCGTTTGCGCTGATGACGTCATGTTCGACGCCCTCGTTGCGGAAATAGGGCGCGCCCTTCTTCATTTCGGCGAAGGATTCGCCATCCTTGGTCAGGAGCTTCACCTTGCCGTCGGTCAACGGCACGATCACATAGTCGTGGCCATGGCGGTGCCAGCCGGTGTTGTCGCCCGGGGCGAAGCGGTATTCGGTGACGATGACGCGCTCATTGTCGATGAAGACGGTGGCCTTGGCGGATCCGGTCATATCGCTTCTCCTTTGTATTCAGAAGAGAAGAATACGGGGCGGCAAGCCGCGAGTGCCAGAGCGGCCCACCAATGACGCCAGCAAAAGAAAGCCCGGCGCGAGGCCGGGCTTTTCTGCAAAATTTTGATCGGATCAGGCGAGACTGCCGTTGATCCAGTGCGACAATGCCGTTTTCGGCGCAGCACCGACCTTCATATCGGCGACTTCGCCGCCCTTGAAGATCATCAGCGTCGGGATCGAGCGCACGCCGAACTGCGCGGCCAGCTCAGGATTCTCATCGATGTTGAGCTTGGCGATCTTTATCTTGCTGCCGAGTTCGATGGCGATATCCTCAAGCGCCGGGGCGATCATCTTGCACGGGCCGCACCATTCCGCCCAGAAATCGACCACGACCGGCTCTTTGGCGTTGAGCACGTCGGCCTGGAAATTGCTCTTGTCGACCTTGACGGTGGCCATGCTGAGATCCTTTCGATTTGTTCGTCGCACCAAATGTGGTGGTGATCGTGTCCGTCTTCAAGCAAGTGTTGTGTCACGCTCCCGTGAGTCTAGCAAGCGCGTCGTCCATTGCGGCCGCCGGCAGTTCGATCAGCCGCGGCGCCTCGGTGAACAGCAGCGCCGCCGAGACCTCGCGTCCCGGATAGAGCGGCTGAAGCAGCGCGCGATAAAGTGCGAGTTGCAGAACATAGGCTTGCGGCACTTCGGCGAGCGTAGCTGGCGCTGGCCGATTGGTCTTGTAGTCGACGATCGAAACCTTGTCCGGCGTTACTGCCAGCCGGTCGATCTTGCCGGAGATCGAGCGCAGTTTGCCCCTCACCTCCAGGCTGCCCATGATGGCGACTTCAGCGCGCGAGTTTGGTGCAAACAGCGGCGCGAAGCGGCTGTCGGCAAGAATTCTGGAAACGCCAGCCAAGGCTTTGTCGCGCTCGTCTTCAGGCCATTGAGCTCCGGCGCGCGCCAAATAGCGCTCGGCGGCATCCTGGCGTTTTCCCTCGGCGATGCCGGGCAGCATCTGCAGCAATTTGTGCAGCGCCAACCCGCGAATCACGGCAAAGCCGGGCTCGGCGTCGGCATCCAATACCGGCGAACGCGTGTCGGCCACCGCTTGCCGCGCCTCGTCGATCAGCACCGAGGCGCCGGACGGCGAGAGCGGCCGCGGCAGTTCCTCGAAAGGCGGCAAAGGCTGGAACAGGGTTTCCGGCAGTGGCGCAAAGCGTTCCGCCTGCCGTGCCTCATCCACTGCCGCCAGTGGCATGGGCGGCAGCTTCGTCACCTGGAAACGATGCACGGTCTCGCCAGTGGCGGGATGCCGGCGTTCCGCGCTTTCAGCGGCGCCGACCAGCGCGCGGCTGACGACCGAATGCCAGGTGCCGGTATTCTGCGCCCGCTTGCCATGGTAGCCGCAGACGATCAGCCGATCCTCGGCGCGAGTCATGCCGACATAGAGCAGCCGGCGGTATTCGTCGTCGGCGAGCTCGCGGGCGCGGGCCGATGCGGCGCGTGAAAATCCATTGGCGACATCGCTGGCCGACCGCCAGAGATAGCCCTTGCCCTCCCAGCAGTCGCCCGACCCTTCGAACGGCATCAATCTCGGCAGGTGCTGGTCGCTGAACGGCGCGGAGCCGCCATCGACCAGGAATACCACCGGCGCTTCCAGGCCCTTGGCGGCATGCACGGTCATGACGCGAACCTCGTCGCGGGTCTGGTCCATTTCGCGCTTGATCTCGGGGCCGGCGTTTTCCAATGTCGACAGGAAGGATTCCAGTCCCGGCAGGCCGGTCCGCTCCTCGGCCAGGCAGAAATTCAGGAATTCGTCGAGGATGTCGCCGGCCTCCGGACCGAGCCGCGCGATCATCTTCTTGCGCAGGCCGTCGCGGGCGAGAGCTCCGGCGTAAAATTCGAACACCGGCTTGAATGCGACTTCGTTCGACCATGTGTCGAGCCGGCTGACGACGGCGGCCAACGCCTCGCTTTCGCCGGCATGCCGGCGCAGCGAGGCGATCAGCGAGACGCCCGACGGCCTCTCGGCAGCAAGTGCGAAGAGCTGCTCTTCCGAGACATCGAAGATCGGGCTGCGCAGCACGGCGGCCAGCGACAGATCATCCTGCGGCTGGATGAGAAAATGGCCGAGTGCGATCAGGTCCTTCACCGCGATGTGGCCGGGCAGGCTGAGCCGGTCGGCGCCGGCCACCGGAATGTCGCGGCGCTTCAGCGCCCGCGTCAGCGCATGGACCAAGCGGTCGCGCTTGCGCACCAACACCAGCACGTCGCCGGGCCGGAGTTTCTTGCCGCGACCTTCGATGACCTCACCGTTGCCGATCCAGCCGGCAATGGTTGCGGCGACGTTTTCCGCAACGCGCACCGCCGGCGCATGGGCATGGTCGACCGCTTGCGTCCAATCGTCTGGTTCGTCGACGACATCGGCGCCTATCGACGGCCAGACCTCGACATAACCCGGCGCATCGGTGCGGATCGCCTTGTGGTCGAGCGGATCGGGATCGTGGCTGATGCCGCGCCGCACGTTCGGGTCGGCAAAGACACGATCCACCGCCGCAAGCACGTCGTCGGTCGAGCGAAACGACCAGGTCAGCTTGAGATCGGCGAAGGCGGCGTCAGCGGATCTGACTTTGCCCGCAAACAAAAGCCGGCTGTCGGCAAAGGAATCCGGAGCGGCCCCCTGGAAGGAATAGATCGACTGCTTTTCGTCGCCGACCGCAAAGATGGTGCGGTGGACGGTGTCGCGTGCGCCGAGCCCGGCAAAGAACTCCTCCGCCAGCCGCTTGACCACCTCCCACTGGTCGGGACTGGTGTCCTGCGCCTCGTCGAGGAGGATGTGGTCGATGCCCTGGTCGAGCTTATATTGCACCCATGGGCCGGCGTCGGGCCGCGCCAGTAGATTGACAGTGCGGGTGATCAGGTCGTTGAAGTCGAGGAAGCCGCGGGCGCGCTTCAATTGCTCGTAGCGGGCGATCAGCCAGTCGGCGATGGTCAGCGCGGCACGCGTGCCTTCCAACATCCTGAACAAGGCCAGGCGGTCGGAGATTTCGAGAATGGCGTCGACCGCCACGAGATAACGTTCGGCAAGATCGGGCAGCCGGTCGAGCAGCGCCTTCTTGAACGTCTTTGCCGGATCATAAGGCTCGCCATCGGCCCTCAGGAGAGCCTTGGCAAGCAGATTCAGGCGTCGGGCCGGATCCTGCTCGGCGAAGGCAAGACGGGCGTATGGCAGCAGATTGTTCAGCACGATGCGTGCATCGGCGGCCTCGGCCGCCCGTGAAAAGGTGACGAGATAATCCGGCAGGAAGCCGGGCAGCGGCCAGACCGAGTCGGCTATGCCTTCGGCGGTCTGGCCGGCTCGGAATTGGAACTCGTCGAACAGCGCCTGAAAACCATCGCCGCCGGCCATGGCGATGAAGGCGCGCAGACCGTCGCGCTTGCGCACGATTTCGGCCAGCAATGCGTCGAGCCCATGTTCGCCGCCGCGCTCCAGCACGGTGGCAAAAGCTTCGGCCAGTGCCGCATCGCCTGCAACACCGCCGGAGATCATGTCGCGGCGGGCGGCGGCAAACAGCGAAGCCTCCATTTGCGGATCAAGCATTTCGAAATGCGCCGGGATGTTGGCTTCCAGCGGGAACTGATGCAGCACCGATTCGCAGAAGGCGTGAATGGTCTGGATCTTCAGCCCGCCCGGTGTTTCCAGCGCCTCGGCAAACAGCCGCCGCGCCCGGCGCATGGTTTCGCGGTCGGGCTGGCGGCTGTCCAGCGCCTCTATCCGTGTCGAGAGCTCGGCATCACCAAGCGCCGTCCATTGCGACAGGGTCGAAAACACCCGGTTCGACATGTTGGCGGCGGCGGCGCGCGTATAGGTCAAGCACAGGATCTTGGACGGATTGGTGCCGCGCAGCAAAAGCCGGATGACGCGCTGGGCGAGCACATGGGTCTTGCCCGATCCGGCGTTTGCCGACACCCATGCGGAGTTATGCGGGTCGGAGGCGCTCGCTTGGCTGGCGGCGGTGTCGCTCGGGATGGGATAGGCCTTCTTCACGCCTCCCCTCCCTCCTCGTCGGCGTCGCCGCCGGCGGACCATTCCAGCACGCGGGCGAGATGGTCGTAGTCGCCGTCGGTCTCACCTTCGCGGAACGGCAGCGCCCGCGACAGATAGCCGGTCGCCGGGTCGGCGTAGTGGATCAGCAGTTTTTCCAGCCGCGCCCAAGCCTCTTCGGCGAGATCGGCGGCGGTTCGCGCCTTGCGGTTGTATTCGAGGATCGATTCCTCGAACACCTCTCCGTTCGGCTTCAGCCGCACGAAGGCCAATTGCGACGGCTCGCATGCGCCAAGCTCCTTGAAGGCGCCGCGACGCAGCAGCGCGCCCTCCAGCGCCAGTTGCGGCGCGAGCAGCGTGTGCGCCTGCGCTTTGGATGGCGAGGAGCCGGTCTTGTAATCGAGGATGTCGGCCATGCCGCCGGCCAGCAGATCGATGCGATCGGCATAGCCGGACAGGGTCACGCCGGATCGGCCGACGCCGGTCTTTTCGGCGCGTTCCTCGGCGTGCCGCCGTACCACGGCGGCGGCCCGGCCGCGCTCCCATTCGATAATGCCGGCGGCAAGCTTTTCGAAGCGCGGCCACCACACCGCCTCGACATCGGCGGGCAGGGCAGCATCGGCAAAGCAGGACCGGCCGGCGGCGATGAGCCCGTCCAGCGCCTCCGGCGCGCGCGGGTCGGCCACCCTCGCTGAGAAGAGGTGCAGAATGGCGTGAAACAGCGTGCCGCGCTCGGCAGCGCCCGGATCACCAACGACCGGATCGAGTGGCATCAGGCCGAGTATCCTTCTGGCATAGACCGCATACGGGTCGCGACGTAGCGTCTCGATCTCGGTGACCGAGAAGTGGTGCGGCCGCAGGGCGAGCGGCGGTTTCGGCTGCGGCCTCGGCGCAAAGTCCTGCTTTTCGCCGGCATCAAGCGCACGCGCCCAGGCAAGCAGTTCATCGCCGCGCCGGCGAAGTGCCACAGCATGGTCCTCGCCGACGAAGGTAAGGATACGCTGCAGCCAGCGCGACGGCACCGACGGAGCGTCGCCGGAACGGGCGGAGCGAGCCAGCACCACTTTTTTGGCGCCCATGGCCATCTGGAAATCATGGGCGGCAAGGCCGATGCGCCGCTCCGGCGGTTCAAGATCGATGCCGGTCTTCATCAGCCGCGACATAAAGCGGTCACTCTCCGGCTTGCGCGGCCACACGCCTTCGTTGAGTCCGCCGACGACCAGCGTGTCGATATCCTGAAGCCGCGCTTCCAGCACGCCCCAGATGGCGATGCTCCTGTCGGTGCCCTGCGCCGGCTTGACCATTTCGGGCGCAATCAGCGCCTCCATCACATCGGGCCATTCGTCCGCGGCGAAGGAGAACGACACCGAGGCCGCGACCAGACCGCGCAAGAGCTCGGCAAGCTTTTCACCGGCATCGCCGGCATAGAGTTCGCTGAGGCTTCCGTCAGCAGCGCGGCCGAGGCTTTCGAGCACGCCGACACTGGCGCGCACAAGCGTGGCAAGATCGGCATTCTCCTCGCCGCGAAAGGCAACCAGCGGCGCCAGCGCAGCCGTTAGCCGGATCAGCAGATCGCGCGCCTGTTCGATGCGCCTGACCGAGAGGCGCGATCGCCAGAAAGGCGGGCGGCGATTGCCGCCGTCGTCGAATTCGGCAAGCCGGGCACCGAAGAGTTGCGGCAGCGACGCGACGTCCGGGCGACCGGTGCCGCCGCGCAGCGCCACGAGTTCGACGATTTCGGCCGCATGGCGGACGCTTGCCCGCTCCAGGCCGAGGCCAAGCAAGGGATGCTTGAGCAGTGACAGCAGGGCGACCGGATCGCCCGGGCGGAACGCCGCCTGAAGCGCCAGCCGGAGCAGGCTGGCGGCTGGCGTGTTGATGAGCGGCGTGCCGCCGGAATCGTCGGCGGCGACGCCGAAGCGCAACAGCTCGACCGAGACGCGTCGCGCCAGCGCGCGGTCGCCGGTGACCAGTGCGGCGCGCTGGCCGGGCCGTTCGACGGCCTGTTTGAGCGCAACGGCGATCGCCACGGCTTCGTCGCGTTCGCTGGCGGCCTCGAGAAGCGTCACACCAGCGAAGGCCTCGGCACTATCGCCAGCGGTGAAGCGCGCGCGCGTCTCGGCCCAGAGCTCGGTGGTCTCCGCCGGCCGCAGCGCCTCGCCGACAAGTGCGGCGCGCAGCGCAAGTGGCCGCGGCGCAACAGCAAGCTCCCCGACATCGGCCCGAAGCACCCCGATCTTGCCGATCAACTTTGCCAGGCCGTATTGCGGATGGCCAAGCAAAGCCGGCCGCGCACCAGGTGCACTGACGGCGGCAAAGGACGGCTCGTCCAGCGTCCGGTCGAGGCCGGGCAGCACAACAGCGCCATTGGGCAGACCGGCGATTACGGCAAGCAGCTCGGCCGTGGCGGGGATGGAGCCGGTAGAGCCGGCGGCGATCACCGGCCCGGCGGGTGGATTGCGCTTCAGCCGCGCCGCTTCCAGCCTTATCAGGGCATTGCGATGCGCTGCCGGATTGGAGCGACGGCGTTCCTCGAGCAGCATCGGCCAGTTCTCAGTCACGATGGTCAGGAAATCGAGCGTCACCTGCCACCAGCCTGCAAGGTTGCCGGTTACAAGGTCGGCGAGCCTCGCCCAATCCGTGCCTTCCGTCTCGATCTCATCCATCAGCCGTGCAAGGTCGCGCGCCAGCCAGATGGCGTCGGCGGCGGAGGCCGGGATGACGATCTCCTCGTCGAACAATGCCGCGACATGTGCCGGCAGGCGGCGTTTCCACGCCCGCACCAGCGGCGCAAGCAGCAGAAGACGCTCGACCGCGGCGATCGGCGGCGCAAAGTCGATGGCGGCCGAAGCTTCCGTCTCGAAGGCGGCTTCATCTTCATCAAACTCACCAAGTGGGCGGATGACCGGCAGGATCGCCGAACGGCTTCCCGAGCGCGAGAGAGCATCGACGAAGACGCCGCGAAGCGCCCGCGCTGCACGGCGCGTCGGCACGTAGATGGTGAGATCGGCCAGCACCAGCGGATCGCCATCATAGGCAAAGCCGGGAACCAGGCGCCCTGCAAGCAGCGCCTCGGCCAGCGTCGGCAGGAACGGCGCTCCGGGCGGGATCGAGAAAACGCGGCGGGAGCCGCTCATTTCGACTCGGCAAGAGCGCCGGGTGCCTCAGCAAGAGCATCGGGCGTGCCGGCAAGCGCGGCAGCGACCACTGCTTCCGCCCGCGGGATCGCGTCGGGTGTGCCGACAGTGATCCAATGGCCACGCATCGTCATGCCGAACAGGCGGCCGGCGGCGATTGCCGCATCGAAATAGGCGTTGAGCGACAGCGGGCCGGCCGGCGCGTCCTTGAAGATGCGCGGATGGACGATTGCGGCGCCGGCATAGATCAGGCCGGCCGGATCGTTGTTCGCACGCCGCAACGCGCCGTCCGGCGCCATCAGGAAATCGGTGCCGCCGCTATGTCCGGTTGCCGACTGGAGATCCGCAAGCATCAGCAGAATGTCCATTGTCGCGCCCTCCCATGCAAGGGCAAGTCGCCTGAGATTGGAAACGCCGCTGTCGATCCAGAAGGTGTCGGCGTTGAGCACATAGAAGGGTGCCCCTAACCTGGGCAATGCCTTGACGATGCCGCCGGCAGAGTCGAGCAGGCCGCTGCTCTCATCCGAGATGACGATTCTCGGCGCACTGCGGCGGGCTACATGGTCCACGATCTGTTGCGGCAGGTAATGGACGTTGACGACGGCCTTGGCGACACCGGCTTCGGCTAGGCTGTCCAGCCCCCAGTCGAGCAATGTCTTGCCGGCGACCTTGACCAGCGGCTTCGGCATGGTCTCGGTGATCGGCCGCATGCGCTTGCCGAGCCCGGCGGCAAGCACCATGGCGGTCGTCGGCATCGGTCCCGACGCTTTCAGGCCCAAATCCTTAGCCTTCAAATCGAGCGTTCCTCCAGCAAGCCGTGGGCGATGTAGAAATCCTGCAGCCCGGCCAGCGCCGGATGCGCCAGCGCCCGGCGAAGATAATCGCGGATGCGCGGCAGATGCTTCAGATAATAAGGCTTGCTGTCGCGTTTTTCGAGCCGCACGAAAATGCCGAGGATCTTGGAATTGCGCTGTGCAGCCATGATTGCATAGGTTTCGCGGAATTCGTCTTCATCGAAGACGCCGGCGTCGCGTCGCGCGGCGATATAGGCGGCGAGCGTGTGCTTTTCGATTTCAGGTGAAATGGTGACGCGCGCGTCCATGGCGAGCGAGGCGACGTCGTAGGCTGACGGACCGATGAGCGCATCCTGGACATCGACGACGCCGAGACGATCGTGACCGGAACGGTCACCGCGCCAGATCAGGTTGGGCGAATGGAAGTCGCGCAGCATTAGCGTGTATTCGCGCCCCTCGAGCCGATCGAGCACCGCATTCCATTCGCTGCGATAACCGGCGCGCAACGCCTCGCTTGGCGGAGCGCCTGATATCGCAGAGACATACCAGTCGACCAGCAATTCGGCCTCGATCATCATGGCGTCGCGATCGAAAGGCGGCACCTCGTGGAAGACGCCGGGGCCGGCCTGCATGCTGGCCGGCCATGTTTTGCCGTGCATCATGGCAAGCAGTTCGGCCGCCGCCGCGTAGCGCTCGGCCACCGGCTGGCCGCGCTTGTCCAGGAACCCTTGGGACCCGAGATGCTCCAGCAGCAGAAAACCCTGGTCGAGATCCTGGGCATGGATTTCCGGGACGCTGACGCCGCCGGCCCGCAAGGCACGGTCAATGGCGACGAACGCCGAAACGGATTGCGCGGTGTGGGCGATCTCGGCATAGGGTTTGCCGTCGCGGACTGGCGGTCCGAGCACCAGCCTTGGCGAGTTCATCAGCACGCGCGGCGGAAATCCGGCGAGCGTGACGATCTCGTAGGAGCGAGCCGAGGCATCACCGATGAAATATCGCCGCTGCGCTTCGCCCCAACCGGCCTGGCCGAGAAAATCGCGCATGGCCAGCGATCGCGCCGCGCGCTCGAAGGCGGCGCCCCCTCCCGCTAGTCTCGCCAATCGGCCGTCGCCCTGCTGGAGAAGTTCGACCAGCACCGAGGTTTTCGGCAAATATGCCTCTGCCCGTTCCGGCCATTCGACCAGTGCGGCCCCTTGCGTCAGCGCCTCGTCGAAACCCAGCTCGTCCAACTCGGATGCCGCGCCCAAGCGGTAGAGATCGAAATGATGGACCGGCACACGCGTGTCGTAACTCTGGACCAGCGTAAAGGTCGGGCTCGGCACGTCGAGGCCGGCATCGTCGGCCAGTGCCTTGACCAGCGCCCGCGCCAAGGTCGACTTGCCGGCGCCGAGATCGCCCTTGAGAGCGAGCACGTCGCCAATGCGCAGCGACATGGCGAGGTCCTCACCAAGCCTTGCCGTCGCAGCCTCGTCGGCGAGAAAACGCTCGAGCACCAATACCGCCATCGAACGCGCTACTCGGCCGCCGCGCGGATGCCGGACGGCGTGTCGGGAAAGGCGCAAACAACCGTCGTGCCCTTGTCCCTGCCGGTCTCGATGCGGACGCTGCCGCCATGCAGTTCGACAAAGCTCTTGACGATCGACAGGCCGAGCCCGGCGCCGCGGCGGCGGCCGCCATTGGTGCGCGGCTCGAAGCGCCGGAACACTGAGTCAAGCAGGTCCGGCGGCATGCCGGGACCGTCATCGTGAACGGAAAATTCCACGCCGTCGGCAAGTTGGCGGCAGGCGAGCGTTATGGTGCTCGCCTCCGGCGCGTAATTGGCGGCATTGCTGAGCAGATTGTAGAGGATCTGGCGGACGCGGATTTCGTCGCCGTGGAAGGTTTTCGGCGCGGCCGCCGCGTCGATCCTAAGCTTGATCGCATGTTCCTCCAGTCGGTCGGCGACCAGTTCGGCGGCGGCTGTAATGGTTCGATCGATGTGAACTTCGGAAATGTCGAGTTCCATGATGCCGGCATCCACCGTCGCCAGATCGAGGATGTCGTTGACGATGGTGAGCAGGACCGAGGAGGACGAGCCGACATGCCCGATATATTCGCGTTGCTTCTGGTTCAACGGACCAGTCGACGGCAGTGAAAGAAGCTCGGTAAAGCCGATGATGTTGGTGAGTGGCGAGCGCAGCTCATAGGAGACGTGCTGCACGAATTCGTTCTTGATCTGGTCGGACTTTTGCAGCGCCTCATTCTTGTCCTTCAGCGCCCGCTCGACATTGACGCTGTCGGTAACGTCGACGAAGGTCATCATCACCTGGCCGTTGGGCAAGGGGATGACGGCGTAGCGCAAAACGGTGCCGTTGTTCAATTCGGTCTGGCCGTGGCGGTCGCGGCGCTCGTCGTCGAAGCCGGTGATGGCGGCAACGAACCCGCCCCACGGACTGTCGACGGCACGGCGGTCGCAAAGGTCGCGGATCGTCGAGACATGGACGTTGGGTTTTGAGGCATCGGCATCCAGCCCCCACAGTGCTGCGAAGGCCGGGTTGGACAATCTCAGCCTGCCGTCGGGACCGAATACAGCGACGCCTTCGGCAAGGTTGTCGAGCGTCTCGCCCTGAACCCGGACGGCGGTCTGGTAGCGGCTTTCAAGGTCCATCTTCTCGGTCAGGTTCTCGAACACCCAGGTGACGCCGCCCTTGGGCTGCGGGTTGGCGACGACGCGAATGGTCTTGCCGTCCGGCAGATGCCACCAATGCTCCTGCGATTCAACCGCGCGATAAGCGCCGAGCAAGCTCTCTTTCCAGCGCCGCCATTCGGGCTGCTCGGCAATCTTGCCTTCGCTGCGCAGGCGGTCGAGCAGCAAGGCGTTGTCCGGCGCGCTGTGCAGGAAGCCGCTGTCGAGGCCCCATAGTTTCTGGAACGCCTGATTGAAAAACCGCAATTTCTCGTCGGTATCGAAAATCGCCACGGCAGTGTTGAGCTGATCGAGCGTATCGGCGTGGCTCTGCACGGTCCGCTCATACTCGGCGCGAATGGCCTCGATGGCGCTGATGTCGCAGGCAAGACCAGCCGAACCATCCGCCCCGGCAAAGTCGGTCACGGCAAACATACGGCGGTCGCCTTCGATCACAGTGGAGAGCGTCTGTTCGAAGACGGGGTGCGACTTGTGCTGCGCAGCAATCGTGTCGCGCGCCTGGCCGCCGAGGAATTCCTTGCTGTCACGAACCGCCGATTCGGCATTCTCGGCCTCGACCGCTTCGGCATAGGCCCGGTTGACCCATTTCAGCCGCCCGTCGACGGTGCGTAGCCATGACGGCATCTTGAGCGCATCGAGAAGTCCGATCAGCGTCTCATGGTCGGCGGCCAAGCGCTGGTTCTCGATCTTCAGCCTGGCCTGGCTTCGCTGTGTCTCCGAAAGCGAGACGAAGCGAACCAATACATGCGCCGCACTCTTGCGGCCGTGAACCTCGAGCGGCTGGCCGGCCTGCGATTCGATGACCAGATCGAAGGGCTTTGCCTTGTCCCGCAGCGCCGCCACGGCATGTTCCAACGCGGCCGCCGAACGCGGCATCAGCCAGCGGCCGAAAGCCAGGAAGGCCGCCCGGTCCTCCGGCGCGCCGCTCTCGATCGGCAATGTTCCGACAAGCTCGGGTTTCTTGTTTTCGGCGGCCCATACGACCACGCGCTGGTCGCGGGAATGGAGCAGCGCCTCGGAGCGCTGCAGCGCGGCATTGACGTCGGCGATGCGGGTCCTGAGCTCGGCATTTTCCGCCGCGGTGCGCGCCCTTTCGCGGATCAGAAAGATGGCCGACAGCAATGCCGCCCCCATGACGCCGACAAACATGGCGAGTTGCATGACCTCGACCGTGCTGACCGACAGCCCGGCCTTTTGCGCCACGCGGGTTTGGGCATGTGCGGCAAAGCCAAGCAGCGGACCAACCAGCGCGGAAGAAGCAAGCAGCACCCCGACACGGCTGCCGGCACGGCATAAAAGGCTGCCGCCTCTGGCAGCGGAGCCCGTGATCGAATCGTTATGGCCGCCGGAAACGGCCTGTCCCGCGCAAGGCGGGTTATCCCCCGGCATGTCTTGGTCCTCTTCGCCGCCTGAATGCAAGACCGCCCTGATGCGTGCGCCCGGGCCTCGTCCCCGGACCGCGAATCAGCACCATAGCGCTTGCGCGAATCGGCGTGAAGAATCAATCAGCGCAAAAATAAAGCCGGGCGAAAAGTCAATCGCCCGGCTTCAATATCTAGTGGCAAGTTTCGCCGTGGTTAATAGCGGTAGTGTTCCGGCTTGAACGGTCCCTGCGGGGTGACGCCGATATAGGCGGCCTGTTCGCCGGACAGTTCGGTCAGGCGGGCACCGAGCTTATCGAGATGCAGGCGCGCGACCTTTTCGTCGAGATGCTTCGGCAGGACATAGACCTGGTTCTCGTACTGACCGGGCTTGGTGTACAGCTCAATCTGGGCCAGCACCTGGTTGGTGAAGGACGCCGACATGACGAAGCTCGGGTGGCCGGTGGCGTTGCCGAGGTTGAGCAGACGGCCTTCCGACAAAAGGATCATCCGCTTGCCGTCCGGGAAGGTGATCATATCGACCTGCGGCTTGATGTTGGTCCATTTCAGGTTGCGCAGCGACGCCACCTGGATCTCGTTGTCGAAGTGACCGATGTTGCCGACGATCACCATGTCCTTCATCAGGCGCATGTGGTCGAGGGTAACGACGTCCTTGTTGCCGGTGGTGGTGATGACGATGTCTGCCGTCGGTGCCGCGTCTTCGAGCGTGACCACCTCGAAACCGTCCATCGCTGCCTGCAGCGCGCAGATCGGATCGACCTCGGTGACCTTGACGCGGGCACCGGCACCCTTGAGCGAAGCCGACGAGCCCTTGCCGACGTCGCCATAGCCGCAGACGACCGCGACCTTGCCGGCCATCATCGTGTCGGTGCCGCGGCGAATGCCGTCGACAAGCGATTCCTTGCAGCCATATTTGTTGTCGAATTTCGACTTGGTGACGGAATCATTGACGTTGATCGCCGGGAACGGCAGCAGGCCTTTTTTCTGCAACTGATAGAGCCGGTTGACGCCGGTCGTCGTCTCTTCGGTGACGCCGCGGATCGCTTCCTTCTGCTTGGTGAAGAAGCCGGGCGATGCCTGCATGCGTTTCTTGATCTGGGCAAACAGGATCTCTTCCTCTTCGCTGCCCGGATTGGACAGCACATCCTCGCCGGCCTCGGCGCGGGCGCCGATCAGGATGTACATGGTGGCATCGCCACCGTCGTCGAGGATCATGTTGGAGGTGCCGCCATCGGCCCACTGGAAGATCTTGTCGGTGTAGACCCAATAATCCTCCAGCGTCTCGCCCTTGACGGCAAACACCGGAATTCCGGCCTCGGCAATGGCCGCGGCAGCGTGGTCCTGGGTCGAGAAGATGTTGCAGGAAGCCCAGCGGATATCGGCGCCGAGCGCCTTAAGCGTTTCGATCAGCACCGCGGTCTGGATGGTCATGTGCAGCGAGCCGGTGATGCGCGCGCCCCTGAGCGGCTTCTTGTCGCCGAATTCCTCGCGGCAGGCCATCAGGCCCGGCATTTCGGTTTCGGCGATCTCGATCTCCTTGCGGCCCCAGCCGGCAAGCGCGATGTCGGCGACCACATAATCCTTGCTACCCGTCATGGCAGTGCTCCGATGCGAATTGATTGCGGGACGCGCCCCGCCCCGAAGGCGTGTGGGAGGGCGCGAGTTGCCGGCCTGACTAGCAGATCGGGAGTCGGACGACAATGGGATATAAAGAAATCTTTATCCGTGCATGTCTTCAGCGGCAACCAACACGAGAGAGCGCCGTCAGCATTCCTCGCCAAAACGGGAAGCAACCAGTTGCTCCAGCGCATCGATGACCTCTTCGGCCTGCGGGCCGCTGGCGGTGACGCGGATCGAATAGCCGGGGCTCGCCGCCAGCATCATCAGGCCCATGATCGAGGTGCCGCCGACCTTGACGCCGTCCTTCTCGACCTGGACCGTGGCATTGAAGCCGCTGGCAATTTGAACGAACTTGGCCGAGGCGCGCGCGTGCAGGCCGCGCTGGTTGACGATCGGAAAGTCGCGAACGATCTTGTCCTTTTCCGGCAACAGCGCGCTCATTTGCTGCTCAGGAGCTGACTGGCGACGTTGATGTATTTGCGGCCGGCAGCCTGCGCCTCATCCAGCGCGGCCGCCATGTTGTCGCCTTTGCGAACGCTGGACAGCTTGATCAGCATCGGCAGGTTCATGCCGGCAATGACCTCGATGCGGCCGGATTCCATCACGGAAATGGCGAGGTTGGAGGGCGTGCCGCCGAACATGTCGGTCAAAACGATGACGCCTGATCCGGTATCGACGCGGCCGACTGCGTCGATAATGTCGCGGCGGCGTTGTTCCATATCATCGTCGGCACCGATCGCCACGGTCTCGAAATTGTCTTGTGGCCCTACGACATGTTCCACGGCATTGCGGAACTCGGCGGCCAGTTGACCGTGCGTTACAAGCACGAGTCCGATCATTCTTTGGTGGCTCCCGTCATCGCCGCTTCACAGGCGCATTTTATGCTCGCCGACCGTTCCAGGTGGCGGGAGCGCTATCTTGTCGACGCAAGGCCCGTTGACAAGCCCAAAATTGCGCCGGCCCAGACCAATTTGACGCATTGCAGCAAAAAATCCAAATCGGATCACAGGAAAGGCGCAATCGACAGGCGCGACATCACTGCCGGCAAGGCCGCCGCGACATTGCGCCCGGCAAGATCGATGCGCGGCACTGGTACGCCGAAAACGAGTTCGCTGCAGTCTTCCTGGAAGCGGGCCATTTTGCCGGCTGGCACCAGCCGGATAATGAGGTCGATCACGCAGCTTGGCTCGAATGGTATCGGCTTGGGGCCGAATCCCGGCACCTCGACGAGGCCGGCTATGCTGACTGGTGCGCGGCAGACCAGCCGCCCCTCGCAATCGGCAGCAAAGAGCTGGTCATCGCCGATCAGCCGCGAAAACAGCCCGCGCTGGCTGCAATGATCGATCAAGGCGAGCGCCAGCGTCGTCTTGCCCAAGCCGGACGGTCCGGTGATGAGAATGCCGCAATCACCTATCAGGATGGCGGTGCCGTGAATGTTTTCAGGCTGCACAATAGGACCAGGCGTGATTGGAATTCATCCGTCAGCCTTCGGCCGGCAGCGTCACCACGAAGCGGGCGCCCTTGATCTCGCCAGGCTTGGTGCCCGGGATGTTCTCGGCGCTCAACGTGCCGCCATGGGCTTCGACGATCTGCCGGGATATCGACAGGCCAAGGCCCGAGTTCTGGCCGAACGCCTCGCCGGCCGGCCGGTCGGTATAGAACCGCTCGAAAATGCGATCGATGTTGTCGGCCCGGATGCCGGGGCCATTGTCGTCGACGGTGACGATGTTGAACTTGCCGGCGCGCGCCAGCGATATGGTGATGTGGCCACGTTCTTCGGGAACGAACGAGCGGGCATTCTCGATCAGGTTGGTGATCACCTGGCCGATCCTCAGATCATGGCCGACGACGAAGTAGCCTTTCACGCCCTGCGGCAGTTTGGCGACCTTGAATTCGATCTCGACCGCCTTCTTGTTGCGTGTGGCCTCGCGCGAGACGGCGACCAGATCGGTGATGAACTTCTTCAGGTCGACAGTTCCCGCGTCTTCCCGCGCCAGTTCGGCATCGAGACGGGAGGCATCGGAAATATCGGTGATCAGGCGGTCCAGGCGCCTCACATCGTGCTGGATGATATCCATCAGCCGGCTGCGCGAATTGTCGTTCTTGGCCAGCGGCAATGTCTCCACCGCGCTGCGCAGCGAGGTGAGTGGGTTCTTCAATTCATGCGAGACATCCGCGGCAAAACTTTCGATCGCCTCAATGCGGGCGTAGAGCGCATTGGTCATGTCGCGCACGGCGATCGACAAATTGCCGATCTCGTCCTGGCGGTCGGAGAAGTCGGGAATTTCCTCGCGGTTCTTGACACCGCGGCGAACCCTGACCGCCGCCGCGGAAAGCCGGCGCAGCGGGTTGGCGATGGTGGAGGCCAGCAGCATCGACAGGATAGCGGTAACCAGCGCGGCGATGCCGAACACGCGCAGGATCGCCTTGCGCTCGGCCGCGACGATCTTGTCGATGTCGCCACCTTCGGTCGACAGCATCAGTACGCCGAGAACGGCACGGAAGCGCTGGATCGGCACCGCCACGGAAACGATCTGCTCGCCCTGCTCCGAGATCCGCACGATCGTCGACGGACTGCCGGTAAGCGCCTTGACCACTTCGGGAAACGCGGCACCGTTGCCGCCCGGCTGCTCGCGATAGACGGGCAGCTGCTTATTGCGGAAGAAATCGAAGACGAATTTCTGGATGCGCTCCAGAAGATCCGGCTGCTCCTCTTCGACCGGCGGCAGATCGTAGCGAAGGATCTGACCGCGCGAATAGAGATGGCGGGAATCGAGCAGCAGGTTGGCGTCGCGGTCGTAAATGCGGGCGCGCGTGCGCGTCGGCGAGATCAACCGCCTGAGCACCGGCGCCACGCGCTCCGGATTGATCGGGAAATCGAGATTGTCGAGCTGATCGGAGCCCGGGCCGAGGCTTTCGCCAGCCTGCAACTCAAGCAGCTTTTCCGGATCGATGCTGATCGAATCGGTCTCGACCGTCGCCGATGCGGCAATCGCGCCGGCAATGATCTCGCCCTGGGTCATCAGGCTCTCGACACGGGCGTCGATCAGCCCGTCTCGAAAGGTGTTGAGGTAGAGAATGCCGGTGACCAGGACGGCCAGGCCGGCAAGATTGAGAAAGAGAATACGCCGCGTCAGGCTGGAAAAGATGTGATGGCCGAGAAACCGGCGCATCGGCACCGTGATTTTCGACACGAAGGCGGGCAGAATCCGCGGCGGGCGCCTGGCGGCGCCCGATCGTCTCACTCGCTCTACTTCCACTGCCATCGAATAGCAGCTCCCGCTCGACTCAAGCTTCGCGGAACCGATATCCGACTCCGTAAAGGGTTTCGATCATTTCGAAGTCATCATCGACGGCCTTGAACTTTTTGCGCAGCCGCTTGATGTGACTGTCGATGGTGCGGTCATCGACATAGACCTGCTCATCATAAGCCGAATCCATCAGCGCATCACGGCTTTTTACGACGCCTGGACGCTGGGCCAGCGAATGCAGGATGAGGAACTCGGTGACGGTAAGCGTCACCGGCTCGCCCTTCCAGGTGCAGGTGTGGCGCTCCTGGTCCATGACAAGCTGGCCGCGCTCAAGCGACCGAGCCTGCTGGTTGGGCGCCTTGGCGGCCGCCTCGCGGGTACTGGCGCGGCGCAGCACGGCGCGGACGCGCTCGACCAGAAGACGCTGCGAGAAGGGTTTGCGGATGAAGTCGTCGGCGCCCATCTTGAGGCCGAACAGTTCATCGATCTCGTCGTCCTTGGAGGTCAGGAAGATCACCGGCAGGTCGGATTTCTGGCGCATCCGGCGCAGCAGCTCCATGCCGTCCATGCGCGGCATCTTGATGTCGAGGATGGCGAGGTTCGGCGGGCGCGCCGCCAGTCCCTCCAGCGCCGACGCCCCATCCGTGTAGGTTTCAACCCGATAACCCTCGGATTCGAGGGCGATCGAAACCGAAGTCAGAATGTTGCGATCGTCGTCGACAAGCGCGATTGTTGCCATTTCAAGCGGCTCCCTCATGAGCTGTCCCTTCTTTCGTCGAGAAGGGGCTTTTGCAGGACAAATTAGGTACAAAATGTGGCATAGGCTCTATCCGCTGTCACGCGCGGCATGCCGGCGGCCACAATTGTACCTCGATATGGATTGGACGAATGAACATCGCCAATCCTTTGGGCAACCATCAGTGTTTTTGCACATATAAACGATTTAAACAACTTTCAAAATATTTAAATCGATTAATGATTTGATATCATTCGCCTTTTCTGGTTTTGACGTTTTTAGCTCCTGCAATGGGGGTTCCGGAATTCGCCGGTAAAGACGCGGTAAATCGAAGAAGGGACACCCATGTCGGAAGCCGGCAAACGCAATCCTGCATGTACAATCGATCGGATCGGCCTGAGAACCACGGGCGTGGTGCGCTATAATTTCGGCGCGGCCGCGCTCTACGAGGAGGCAATCCGCCGTGGCGAGGCCCGACTCACCGCGCATGGCGCGCTTGCCGCCGAAACCGGGCAGCACACCGGCCGCTCGCCCAGGGACAAATTCGTGGTGCGCGACGAAAGCACCGCGCCGCATGTATGGTGGGACAACAACAAAGCGATTTCGCCGGGGCAGTTCGATACGCTGCTTGCCGATTTTCGCGCCCATGCGGCTGGAAAGGACCTTTATGTGCAGGACCTGGTCGGCGGCGCCGACGAGGAGCTGAAGCTGCCGACCCGGGTGATCACGGAGCTTGCCTGGCACTCCTTGTTCATCCGCAATCTGCTCATCCGGCCGGCAGCCGCCGAACTCGAGCATTTCGTGCCCGATTTGACGATCATCGACCTGCCGTCGTTCCGCGCCGATCCCGCCCGCCACGGCACGCGCGGCGAAACGGTGATCGCCGTCGATCTTTCGCGCATGATCGTGTTGATCGGCGGTACCTCCTATGCCGGCGAGATGAAGAAGTCGGTATTCACCGTGCTCAACTATCTGCTGCCGGCAAAAGGCGTGATGCCGATGCATTGCTCTGCCAATGAAGGACTCGCCGGCGACGCGGCCGTCTTCTTCGGCCTTTCCGGGACCGGCAAGACGACGTTGTCGGCCGACCCGTCGCGCACGCTGGTCGGCGATGACGAGCATGGCTGGGGACCGCACGGCATCTTCAATTTCGAAGGCGGCTGCTATGCCAAGACGATCAAGCTTTCGGCCGAAGCCGAGCCGGAGATCTTCGCCACCACCCAGCGCTTCGGCACGGTGCTGGAGAATGTCGCGCTCGACGCCGGTCGCGTGCCGGATTTCGACGATGGCGGGCTGACCGAAAACACACGCTGCGCCTACCCGCTCCACTTCATTCCGAACGCCAGCAAGACGGGGCGCGCCAACCACCCGAAGAATATCATCATGCTGACCGCCGACGCGTTCGGCGTGATGCCGCCGATCGCGCGGCTGACCCCGGCGCAGGCGATGTACCATTTCCTCTCCGGCTATACCGCCAAGGTGGCGGGGACCGAGAAAGGCGTTACTGAACCCGAAGCGACATTTTCGACATGCTTCGGCGCACCGTTCATGCCGCGGCATCCGTCGGAATACGGCAATCTGCTGCGCGAGCTCATCGCCCGCCACGGCGTCGATTGCTGGCTGGTCAACACCGGCTGGACCGGCGGCGCTTACGGCACCGGCAAGCGGATGCCGATCAAGGCAACGCGGGCGCTGCTTGCGGCAGCACTCGACGGCTCGCTGAAAGCGGCCGACTTCCGGACCGACGCCAATTTCGGTTTCGACGTGCCGGTGACGGTTACCGGCGTCGACCGCGCCATTCTCGACCCGAGATCGACCTGGATCGACAAGCCCGCCTATGACCGGCAGGCGGCAAGGCTGGTTGGCATGTTCGTCGACAATTTCGAAAAGTTCGAGGCCCATGTCGACGCAACCGTGCTCGGCGCTGCACCACGCATGCAGGTAGCGGCTGAATAGCCGTCGCGCTTCAAGGCCCGGCTTCGATCGGGCCTTTTCTTTTTTCGCCTGCCGCGCCATGACTGCGGCATGAACGCCGACGAAAAAATCATCATCACCGACGATGCGGTGATTAATCCGGGTGACCTGCACGAGGACTTCATCCGTTCGTCCGGCCCGGGCGGCCAGAACGTCAACAAGGTGGCGACGGCGGTGCAATTGCGCTTCGATGCTGCCAATGCACCGGGCCTGTCGGAGCGTGTGCGCGAACGGACCATCAAGCTTGCCGGCCAGCGCGCCACCAAGGACGGCGTCATCGTCATCGAAGCCGGACGCTTCCGCACGCAGGAGCAGAACCGGGCGGACGCCCGGGCGCGGCTGACGGCACTGGTCGCCAAGGCCGCCGAACCGCCGCCACCGCCGCGCAAGAAGACAAGGCCGTCCAAGGGCGCGGTCGAAAGACGGCTGAAGAGCAAAGCCGGGCGCGGCTCGATCAAGAAAATGCGTGGCCGGGTCGAGGATGACTGACAGCCGAATCGGCTTCGGATCCCAGATCGCCGGTGTGAAATGTGCAGCCACTGCCGGAGGCGGCTTTCGGGTCGCCGTTTTCGTTTGACGGTGGCATTCTGATTTTCCAGACCAACGGATCAAGCGACCCGATGCTCGTGCTGCCCAAAGGCGTCCGCCATATGCCTGGTTACCTGTCGCGCGCCATGCAGGAAGTGCTGGTGGAAGATATCAGGGAGGTCGTGCAGGAAGCCCCGCTGTTCGTGCCGGCGATGCCGCGTACCGGCAAGGAGATGAGCGTGCGCATGACCAATTGCGGCCCGCTGGGCTGGGTCACCGACAAGGAGCACGGCTATCGCTACCAGCCGACTCACCCGGTGACCGGAAGGCCATGGCCGCCGATCCCGGAGATGCTGCTCGAACTGTGGCGGGACGTATCTGCCTATGCGCACCCGCCGGAGGCCTGCCTGGTCAATTTCTATTCCCAGGATGCCAAGATGGGTCTTCACCAGGATCGCGACGAGAGCGATTTCTCCGCGCCTGTCGTCTCGGCCTCACTCGGCGACGATTGCCTGTTCCGGGTCGGCCAGACCATGCGCGACGGCGCCACCAAATCGTTCAGATTGAAGAGCGGCGACGTCGTCGTGCTCGGCGGCGAAGGCCGCCTCTGCTTTCACGGCGTTGACCGCATCTACCCCTCGACCTCGGCATTGCTCAAGAACGGCGGCCGCATCAATCTGACGCTGCGTCGGGTGACGATGCCGAAATAGGCTGTTCGGGTGGCCGGTCGCCCGGCCGGACATAATCGTCGCGCAGATAGATGCGCTCGGTCTCGTCCTCGACGAGAATGCGATAGTGCGCCAGGATCGCGTCAAAGCCAAAACGCTCCATCAGTTGGCTTGTCCAAGGGCCATCATCTTTCCTGATAACTTTCGTAGAGATAATAATATCAGGGCGCAGACGCTCAAATTCTTGGCGTTTGCTTTCAGCGTAACGCTCCATGATCATCTCGTAATGCGTGGCTTGGGCGACGTCACGCGAAAGCGTGGCTTGCCGGGACAGGGCCATTGCAAACGCTCCAAGCCAGTCATTGGGATCGGCCGAAACGAACTGGCCGCCGATCATGCGGCTTAGTGGATGTCCAGTGTCTATATCTGGACTGATCAAGGCGACGTTTGGTCGATCGGTCGCGGCGCGTATCACGGCGACCAACACCGCGCCTGGCTTCTGAGTGCCCCAGTTCGGTAAGAAGGCAGCCACAATCGCCAGCGACACCAAGGCTCGCGGGGGAGCCGCCAGGCGGGAGAGCAGCCCTGCCGATTGCCGCTCGCTTCTCGGCAAGGCCAGCAAGCAAAGACTAGCCGCTACAGCGTAAAAAATCGATGGGTAGGCATGATACGTCCAGCCTTTGTCCTGGTAGAACAGCGGGAACAAGCCGGCAATAGATGCTGCCAGCGCTACGGCAGCCAGCTCTGGGAAATGGCCGACCGGCCACGACCACCAGCCGCGTCATGGTTTTTCCGAGGCCTTGCTCAATTCGGGTGGCCGGTCGCCCGACCGGACATAATCGTCGCGCAGATAGATGCGCTCGGTCTCGTCCTCGACGAGAATGCGGTAGTGCGCCAGGATGGCGTCAAAGCCAAAACGCTCTGTCAGTTGGCTTGTCCACATCGCGTTGTTTTTCTTGAAGACAATGATATCCGGGCGCAGACGCGCGAATTCTTTGCGTTTGCTTTCGACGTAACGCGCCATGATGGCCTGGTAACGCGTGGCTTCAGCGGTATCACCGGAAAGGGCTGCCTGCCGGGACAGGGAAAGCGCGAACACTCCGAGCCAATCGCTGACATGGGTCGAAACGAACTGCCCATCGATCATGCGGGTCAACGGATGTCCCGAGGACATATCCGAACTGATCAACGCAATAGTAGGCCGATCGGTCGCGGCGCGAATGGCGGCAACCAGCGCCGGCCCCGGTTTCTGGGTGCTCCAGTATGGCAAGAAAGCGATTGCCACCCCCGCCAGTGCCCAAGCTCGCGAAGGCGCCGTCACAAACGCCAACAGCTTCGACGGCTGCCGCACGATCCTGGGCACTGCCAGCAGGCACAAAATGGCTGCCACGGCGCAAAAGATCGCGGGATAGGCATGATAAGACCAGCCTTTCGCTTGGTAGAACAGGGGAAACATGCCGGCGATCGATGCAGCCAGCGCTACCGCCGCCAGCTCTGGAAACCGCCCGGCCGGCCACAGCCACCAAATCAGGAAGACGAGGAAACACCACGCGAAACCGTGGCCGATCACGATGGGCCAAAAGATGCCGAGCTTTCCATAAACATCCGCCAAGAGGGGATAGATGTCGCGCAGGAATTCCGGATGGATCAGCGTGACCGCGCCGAGATAGACAATGCAGATGCCGCCAATGACCCAGTGTTCCAGGGCGAAGATCGATTTCAGGCTGCGCCGGCGCACTGCAACGACCAGCGCTGGCGCCAACACCATGATCGCATAGTAGGGCTTGACCAGCAGCAAAATGCTGCCCGACAGGCCGGCGAGTACGGCGATCCCCGGGCCTGGTTGGGCGGCTGCATCTCTGCGCGCACGCCAGGCGTGAAGCGCAAGCAGCGGCATGAAAAGCGCCATGCCGATATGCTCTCGCTCGCTGAAGGCGTTGCCGGGGAAGATCACCAGCATTGCGCAAAACGCTGGCCCCAGTGCAAACAGTGATGCAGTTTCGGTGAAACCCCCGCGCTTGACGATCACGCCCGAGAGCGAAAGTCCGATAAGCACGGCAAGGTATGTCCAGGCCTCAACCAGGATTTCCGGGGCGGCGCCCAGCAATCTGGCCACAGCCACTGGCGGCAGATAGAGCCATACGCTGAATGGAGGGTTGGTCTCGTGGATCTGCGAGTAAAGCCGCTCACCGGAGAGCATCCGCTCGCATACCGTGATCAGCCAGCTAGTATCGGGAACAGTCCCCCAACGCCGCTGCCAGACGATGGAGAACACGGTGACTGCGGCAATGGCCAGGACATTGCGGCTAGGAAGCAGCGCCGCCGCGATATTCCGGCCGCGCCACCGGCTCAAGCCGTCAATGTCGTTCGAGACGCTCATGATGTTGCACCGAGGCTCTCGAGCTCGAGCCATACGTCGTCCAGCGGAGCGATTGGATCCAGCCGTGCCATGGTCTTCCGGGAGCCTCTGCTCAATTGGTTTGGAGCGGCGCAGGCGCCGTGTAACGCAGATAGACAGTGATTTCCGGCTCGTGGTGCAGCAGACGATAGTCGGCCAAGGCGGCTCCGATCCGCTTGTCCTGCAGCATCAGGGCTGTCCGCGCGGGCGAGCCTGACAGCACGACATCGGGCTTCTTCGCTGATATCTCGGCGGCGTATTCGCCGATCACCCGATCGCGGATGCTTTCAAGTTCCCGTCTCCGTTCGAGATCGCCGGTGGCGCGGGCGAGCGTGTCAGCGTTGGAGACCGCCCAGGCGCTCGGATGGCGTGATATGAACCTGCCGTCGACCAGCCTGGCGAGGGGATGGGCAACCTGCATCCGGTCGGCGATCGACATGATGGTCGGGGTTTCGACCGTTGCGCGGATCGCGGCGACAGAGCGCCCGATCGGGCCGTTGTCCGTCGTCAGCGCCGCGTACTGTGCCCTGACCGCTAGTTGCAGCACCAGCACGCAGCCGAAGATCAGGGCGGCCTTGCGAATGAAGCCTGCACTGCGGAATGTGCCGAACCGCAGAAGCTGGATGCCAAATGCAAGTGTTGCAACAACGACCATCGCCAGGGCGTGATTGGGCCAACCCTTGCCCATGACGATGAAGGCCGGAATGAACCCCAGTGCGGTCAGAAGCGGAATCCTGACGTCCCAGTTCGTCTGCCTCAGGCCGCCGGCCGCAAGCACGGTAGCGGCGGCCAGAAGCAGCACCACCTTCGGCCAGTTCGCCAGCATATCGGCGGTAGAGGCCCTCAACGGAAGATAGACCTCGCTGACCAAGGGCAGGACTTCGCTTAAATAAGCACGGTCGAAGAGCGCGATGGACGCGACATAGGCGGCCACGATCGTAGCGCCAAGCAGGTTCTCCACGACGAAGAGCGGTTTCAGCGACCGCCTTTCAACCGCAAGACAGAGTGACGGCAACATGAAGGCCAGCGCAAAATAGGGCGGCTTGACCATGACCACGATCGCCGCGCCGAAGCCCGCGACCATGTGCTCCAGGCGCGAGCCGGCGCTGAAATCCGGGTTCCGCTGACGTGTGCATTGCAACGCCACCCAAGGCAGAATGGCAATCAACGCGAAGTGCTCGCGTTGGCCGAATTGATCCGGCATGAAACAGAGAACCCAGCCCAGGGCCGCCGCTGCTGCCCAGAACGCATGGGGCTGCCGGTAAACCGGTTCATCGCGCGCGAGAATGCGGACAGAAACGAAAAGACTGGCCAGGCTCAGGCAAACGACACCAAGCGTCAGCCAGAATTCCGCACGTATGCCGGTGAGCTTTTCCAGGAGCATGAACGGCATGTAGAGCCAGATCGAGAAAGGTGGGTTGGTCTCCATGATGTCGGTGTTGAGCCGCTCTCCGCCAAGCAGCCGATCACAGACGACCAGAAGCCATGACACGTCGACATTGGTCGGTATCGCAATTGTTGTCAGCCAGACGGCGTATATGACGACCAGGCAGGCCAGCAGCAACGGGGCGCCCGCCACGCCCGCAAACGGCGAGAAACGGTTGGCACCGGGCAGCAGTTCACTGAGGGATCGCGCGCTAGAGACCACGAAACACCCAGCGTCCGAGGACGACATAGTTGATGACCGGCACGGCAATGCAGGTAAGCAGGATCGGGACTGCGGCAGGGACGCCGAGCATCTGGGTCAAAAGCCCCGGCAGGGCGATTGCGACAGCGAGGCCGGAAGCGGTGAGCAGGAGAAAGCGGGGCAGTTCCATCGCGTGGCTGCCGCCCGAGGTGAAGGTGAAATATTTATGCCCGGTGTAAGAAAACAGCGCGGCAACGGCGTAGGCCGCAAACGATGTGAGCGCCGCCGGCAGGGCCGCCGTCGCCTGCCCACGCGACAGCAGGAGAGCACAAACGGCATAGATCAGCGTCGACGCAATGCCAATTAGCGCAAAGCGCGATAGTCGACGATACGAACCGGTGCCCATTGCGCGGTCAAGCTGCCAATTTCTCGTCGAGGCGACCGGTTTCGACGGCGTCGTCCTTGCGGAATACCGCCAGCAGCGAAACACCGAAGGGCAGGCTTGCATTTGGTATGATGCGGCCTTCCGCCGAAAACACTGCCTTCATCGCCGCATTCAGTGGTTTCGACGGCGTTGCATGGCCGGCTGGCAAGGCGGGCTTGCGCAACCTATCCACCAGCCGTGCCAGTGCCGCTACAGGAAAGAGTGCGGCATTTGTGTAGCTCAGCCGGTCGATCCTGAAACCAGCCCTTTCAATTCGTTCACGCAGCAGATTGCGTGAATAGCGCCGCATATGATGCAGCCCCACATCATGCGTGCTCCACAACCATTGGTGTGCGGGCACCGTAAGGATGACGCTGCCGGCTGGTTTCAGCATCTGGCGGATCGCGGCAAGCGATGCCTCGTCTTCGGCGACATGTTCCAGCACGTCGAACAGGCAAACCAGGTCGCAGCTTTGCGGCGTGACAGGAATGTTGTCCGGCAGATGTCCGGCAAGGAAGTCGCGGCCGGTCTTTTCCCAGGCAATCCTGCGTGCGAGATCGCTCATCTCGACTGCCGTCACGGTGCCGAACTGCTCCAGCATCCGGATGTTGCCGCCGGTGCCGGCGCCGATCTCGACGATGCGCGCCTTTTCGGGCAGGTCGATGCTGCGAATGACCGCCTCTGCGATGGCGCGACGCCCGCAGAACCACCAATGCTCGTCTTCGGTGGCGGCCATCTGTCGGTAGGCGTCGAGCTCCATTAGCTCATTCCCTCATATTTGCGGCGCACAATGTAGATCGGACGCTGCTTGATCTCGGCGTAGACCCTGCCGAGGTATTGTCCGATGATGCCGATGCCGAGCAACTGGATGCCGCCAAGAAAAAGAACGCTGACCAGCAGCGAGGCGTAGCCGGGCACATCAACGCCAAAGATCATTGTCTTGGCGACGATCAGCAGGCCGTAGAGGAACGACAGCGCGGAAATCGTCGCGCCGACATAGGTCCAGATTTCAAGCGGAGCGGTGGAGAAGCTGGTGATGCCTTCGAGCGCGAAGTTCCACAGCTTCCAGCCGGAGAATTTCGACTGGCCGGCGATCCGCTGATCGCGGACATATTCGACGCTTGCGGTGCGGAACCCGACCCAGGCGAACAGGCCCTTCATGAAACGACGGCGTTCGGGCAAAGACCGCAGCGCCTGGATGACCTGACGGTCGATCAAACGGAAGTCGCCGACATCGTGCGGGATCTTCTGCTGCGCGATCCAGTTGTGAACGCGGTAGAACATCGAGGCGGAGCGCTGCTTGAGAAAGCTGTCGCTCGACCGGTTGGCTCGCTTGGCAAGAACAACCTCGAAGCCCTCGCGCCACTTTTCCACAAGCAAGGGGATGACATGCGGCGGATCCTGCATATCGACGTCCATCGGGATCGCGGCATCGGCATCGCAGCTGTCGAGGCCCGCGGTCATCGCGGCTTCCTTGCCGAAATTGCGTGAAAGGTCGATTATGTGGATGCGAGGGTCTGCTTGTTGGGCTTCGATCAGCTTTTCGAGCGTCGTATCGCTGCTGCCGTCGTTGACGAAGATGAACTCGAGGGCAACGCCATTGTCCTTCAGCGGAGCGGTGCTTTCGCACACCGCCTTCAGGAACGGGGCAATCGCGCCTTCCTCATTGTGGACCGGCACGATCAGGGCAATCGTGGCGGCGCCGCTGCCCGGATGTGCGACGCGGTCCGCTGCCGGCCGATCAATATTTAGGAATGGCGCATTCATTGTTTGCCGAGCCCGCAGATCAGGCCTGACAATAGGAAGACGGGGTTAAGATGACTTTAAGGAATGAATCGGGATTTCACAGTTTTCGGAGCGCCACTTCCTCGACCAGATGATTGGCGCCCTTGCGCAGGATGAGATCGGCGCGGGCGCGGGTCGGCAATATATTCTCGCGCAAGTTCTTCAGGTTGATGTTGGTCCACAGGCCCTCGGCGATGGCGCGGGCCGCATCCTCGGAAAGTTGCGAATAGCGGTGGAAGAAGGAGGCTGGGTCGCGGAAGGCGGTTTCGCGCAGCCGCATGAAGCGGGCGATATACCAGTGATGGATAAGCGCCTCCTCGGCATCGATATAGATGGCGAAGTCGAAGAAATCTGACAGGAAAGGCACGATCTTGCCGTCCTTCGGCAGCTTGCCAGGTTGCAGGACATTGATGCCCTCGAAGATCAGGATGTCCGGCCTGTCGATGGTCTGGAACTCGCCCGGGATAACGTCATAGGTCAGGTGCGAATAGACCGGCGCGCGGACGTTGCGCTGCGCCGATTTGATGCCGGACAGGAAACGCAGCAGCGCGCCGACGTCGTAGCTGTCGGGAAAGCCCTTGCGCTCCATCAGATTGTTGCGGCGCAGGACTTCGTTCGGCAGCAGGAAACCGTCGGTGGTGACCAGATCGACCTTGGGACTCGACGGCCAGCGCGCCAGCAGCTCCTTTAGCACGCGCGCCGTGGTCGATTTGCCAACCGCCACGGAACCGGCAATGCCGATGATGAACGGTGTCTTGGCCACGTCCAGCGCGTTGAAAAAAACCTGGCGTTGCCTGAACAGGAGTTGACTGGCTTCGACATGGGCCGACAACAGCCGCGACATCGAAAGGTAGATGCGCTCGACCTCGTGGAGATCGACCGGATCGTTCAGCGACCGCAGACGACGGACCTCGTCCTCGGTGAGCGTCATCGGCGTATCGGCGCGGAACCGCGACCATTGCTCCGCCGAGAAGAACCGATAGGGTGAATACTTCTCGGTAGGAGCGAGCTGGTCCATCGAGTTCCTCCGCAGCGATCAGCCCCGGTCCAGCCGAGACGCCTTTTCGGCGATGCCCGAACGACCGGTGCGGCGTTCAAGCTCGTTGAGCACATCGCTCAGCGGAATGTCCGCTATGCCGAGAACGACAAGCCAATGATAGATGAGATCGGCGCTTTCCGAAACAAGCGCGTCCCGGTCGGCGCTGACGGCTGCGATCACCGTTTCGACCGCCTCTTCGCCGAGTTTCTGCGCTGCCTTGCTCATGCCGCGCTGAAAGAGCTTGGCCGTCCACGAATCCGGATCGCCGGAACGTGCGCGTTCGCCAATGATCTTCTCCAGATCGGAGAGTGAGAACTCGGTCATAACGGCGTTTACAGCCTCTTCTTAGCCGGAAAGGCTCTAGGACCGATTACCCGGCGAGTCCAGCCGCATCGGCAGTCCGGCCTGAGCCATATGCATCTTGGCTTCGGCGATGCTGTAGGTGCCGAAATGGAAGATCGAGGCTGCCAGCACCGCGCCCGCATGGCCGTCGCGAATGCCTTCGACCATGTGATCGAGCGTGCCGACGCCACCGGAAGCGATGACCGGCACGCGTACGGCGTCGGCGACCGCGCGGGTAAGCGCTATGTCGTAGCCGGCCTTGGTGCCGTCGCGGTCCATCGACGTCAACAGGATCTCGCCGGCGCCGAGATCGACGATCCGCCGAGCGAACTCGACGGCATCGATGCCGGTCTTCTCGCGGCCGCCATGGGTGAAGATCTCCCAGCGATCAGCCTCGCCCGCAGCGGACACTTTCTTGGCGTCGATGGCGACGACGATGCACTGGTTGCCAAACTTGTCGGCAGCCTCGGCGACAAAATTTGGGGTTTTCACCGCCGCCGTATTGATCGACACCTTGTCGGCGCCGGCCAGAAGCAGCTTCCTGATGTCGGCGACCTGGCGGACGCCACCACCGACAGTCAGCGGCATGAAACATTGTTCGGCCGTTCGGGTAATGACATCGAAGATGGTCTCGCGGTTTTCCGACGAGGCAGTGATGTCGAGAAAGCAGAGCTCGTCGGCGCCGGCCGCGTCATAGGCTTTTGCCGCTTCGACGGGATCGCCGGCATCGACCAGGTCGACGAAATTGACGCCCTTGACGACGCGACCGTTCTTGACGTCGAGACAGGGGATGACGCGGGCTTTCAGCATCAGATCCTCTCGATCGCCGCAAGAAAGTCGACAAGCAGCTGGCCGACGACGGACGGAACCTCGGACTGGGAATCAAAGGCCGGATCGTAGGCCGAGAGCGTCACGCCCACGATCGGGATGGATCTGGCCAGCCCGCAGGCAAGCTGCCGCAGCTGTTCCGGACTCGGACCGCCCGGATGCGTGTAGCGGTTCACCTGCAGCACATCCGGATCGAGGACATCCAGGTCCAGATGCAGATGTCCCCGAACAGCCCCTGCCGCTGTGAGCTTTCCCACCATATCGAGCGCACCGGCACATTCGGCGCGCACGATCGGCAAAGTTTCCAGCAGGCGCTTTTCGTCGGGATCGAGGTCGCGGGCATCGACCAGCATGCAGTGCGCCGGGTCCATCGGCCGGAATCCCGGAATTGCTGCCGCCATCGGACGCCAGCAGAGCCCGAGTGTCGCCGCCAGCGCCATGCCGTCGAGAAAGCCGTAGGCGGACGTCTCTGGCGTGTTGAGATCGCCATGCTGATCGATCCAGATAATCGAATCCGCGTCTTCACCGGCAACCGCACCGGCGGCGGTCAGGCAATTTCCAGCAAGGACAATGGGGAAGCCTCCTCCGTCGCGGGCGAGGCCGACCTTGGCCGCGACGGCGTTGCAGACGGCGAAGCCGGTTGCGATTTCGCGCCCCTGCTCGTCTCCCACCTTGCCGATATCTTCGACGGCGACGTCATGGCCGGCCACGGTCAGAGCTTCGACGAGCCCACCGCCGATGATGGCGTCCGGCCCCTGGCCGCACCCTTCATGATGGTGCCCGCTGTCATAGGGGGCGAGGATAATCGAGACTTTCATGATGACGCCCCTGCCATCGGTTTGCCACGCAGGATCGCCAGTGCCTCGGCCGGGTCGATGCGGCCGTCGTAGAGCGCGCGGCCGGAGATCGCGCCTTCGAGCTTCCGCGCATCGGGCATGGTCATGCGCACAATGTCGGCGATCGAGGCGAGCCCGCCCGAGGCGATGACCGGGATCGAAACCGCCTCGGCGAGATCGATGGTGGCGTCCCAGTTGATGCCGGTCAGCACCCCGTCTCGATCAATGTCGGTGTAGATGATGGCAGCAACGCCGGCGCCCTCGAATTTCCTCGCCAGTTCGATGACGCCGAGGCTCGAGGCCTCCGCCCAGCCTTCGACCGCGACCTTGCCGCCCTTGGCGTCGATGCCGACGGCGATCTTGCCCGGGAATGCCTTGCAAGCCTGCCTGACCAGATCCGGATCGCGCACCGCCACAGTGCCAAGAATGACGCGGGCCAGCCCACGGTCGAGCCAGTCCTCGATCTGCGCCAGAGTGCGGATGCCGCCGCCGAGCTGCACCGGGTTGTTCGTCGCCTTGAGGATGGCGCCGACTGCCGCGCTGTTGACGCTCTGGCCCTTGAAGGCGCCGTTGAGGTCGACGACGTGCAGCCATTCGAAGCCCTGCTCTTCGAAGGCGCGCGCCTGAGCGGCGGGATCGTCATTGTAGACCGTCGCGGTCGCCATGTCGCCATGCTTGAGGCGCACGCATTTGCCGTCCTTGAGGTCTATCGCCGGAAACAGGATCACCTTCAGGCGCCTTCGACGATGACAAAGTGGCCGGTCGAGCCGGCGAGCCTGTACTTCAAGGCCTCCTGGTATTCAGGCGAGCCGTAGCAGGCGATCGCCGTCTCGTAGGATTCGAATTCCACCAGCACGTGGCGATTGCCTGTCGGCCCTTCCGGGCTGGTATACCGTCCGGCGCGCACGGGAAACTTCGCGCCGTATTTCGCAAAAGCCGCGGCATTGGCCTCGATGTACTGCTTGTAGACCTCGGGGTCGCGGACATCGACCATCGCCATCCAATAGCCCTTCTTGCTCATGACCTAGGGCCTCCATTGCAGGAAGTTGGTGATCAAAGCGAGGCCGAGCGCCTGGCTCTTCTCGGGGTGGAATTGCGTTCCGGCGAGATTGCCGCGGGCGACAGCGGCCGTCACCGGGCCACCGTAGTCGGCGACCGCCAGCACCTCGTCCTCCTTCCGTGCATCGAGATGGTAGGAGTGGACGAAGTAGGCGTGCAGCCCCTTCCCGCCCGTCGCAATGCCGGAAAACAGCGGATGCTTGCGCTTCAGGTCAATCGTGTTCCAGCCGATCTGCGGGATCTTCAGTGTCGGATCGGCCGGCGTGATCTCCTTGACGTCGCCGGCGATCCAGCCAAACCCTTTCGTAACCGTTTTCTCCAAGCCTCGCTCCGACATCAGCTGCATGCCGACGCAGATGCCTAGGAACGGCCGTCCCTTGACGATCGCGACCTCCTCGACCGCTTCCCACATGCCGGCCACAGCGCGCAGTCCAGCGGCGCAATCGGCATAGGCGCCAACGCCGGGCAGGACGATGCGGTCGGCGGTCCTGACCCGCTCGGCATCGGCTGTGAGTTCAATCGCGGCGGCAATGCCGGCTTCATGAGCGGCACGCTCGAGGGCCTTGGTGGCCGAGCGCAGATTGCCCGACCCGTAATCGATGATCGCGACCCGCATCTCAGCGCCTTCCCGGAATATGGGTCAGCCCCAGTGCCATGCCCATCGGCGTCGGCCGGGCAAGTGCTGCGTCCGGGACGATGCGCTGTGCGGGGGACCGTGCATTCGAATCCGCATCGGTTTCCAACGCATAGCGAATGTCGGCATCGTCGAGCCTGTCGGCCTCGACGACACCCCATTCACGCCAGCCACGGCGGCGCAGTGCTGCGATCCGCAGGGCCTGCCCTTCCAGTCCGACAAAGAGCATGACAAGGAGGGACAAAAGCGAGCCTGCGCTTTCCAGGCCCAGGCTTTCGCCCAGCATCGAAAGCAGGCCCATGGCGACAAAGGCCAATGCCGCCTCGACCCACAGCCGGTGCCAGGCCAGCCACAGCGGCGGCAATAGGAAGCCGAGCCAGGCAAAGCCGTCACGGACAAAGGTGGTGTCCACCCTTTCGCTGCGGCCTGGCGGTTCCATCGCGACATAGATGGCCATGGCGCTACCCTTTCAGGGATCCCTTGGTGGAGGGAACCGCGTCCGGCTGGCGCGGGTCGCGCTCGAGCGCCGAACGCAGCGCACGCGCCACGGCCTTGAAGCAGGTCTCGGCAATGTGGTGGTTGTTGGCGCCGTAATGATTGGTGACATGCAGCGTGATGCCGGCATTCTGCGCCAGCGCGTGGAAGAATTCGCGCACCAGCTCGGTGTCGAACGTACCGATCTTCGGCGATGAGAACGAAACATTCCAGACCAGAAAAGGCCGGCCGGAGACGTCGATCGCCGCCCGCGTCAGCGTCTCGTCCATGGCGAGATCGATCGAAGCATAGCGCATGATGCCGCGCCGCTCGCCCAATGCCTTGGCCAGCGCCTGCCCAAGCGCGATACCAGTATCCTCGACCGTGTGGTGGTCGTCTATGTGCAGGTCGCCCTTGGCCTTCACCGTCATGTCGATCAGCGAATGGCGCGATAACTGGTCCAGCATATGGTCGAAGAAGCCGACGCCCGTCGAAATGTCGGATTTGCCCGAGCCGTCGACCTGAACCGACACGGAGATGTCGGTTTCCTTGGTCTTGCGGCTTATCTCGGCGGAACGGGGCACCATGACCTCATCCTTGTCTCAGATTTGCACGATTCAGGCGTTCACATGCCTGAAAACGAAAGCCTTCTAGCAGCATGATCCGGCGATTGCCAGTTACCGCTGCGGAGCACTATCCGGCCCGGTGGATGGCCGGTTTGCAATCGTCTGGCCTATGCATACATATGGCCGATCAAGTCACTCGTAACGCGCCAATCGCCTTGATGGGATCGGTGCTGACCGGAGCAGAAAATGTCTAATGAACTGACCATGCATGCCACGACCATCCTAACCGTGCGCAAGGGCGGCAAAGTGGTGATCGCCGGCGACGGCCAGGTCAGCCTCGGCCAGACCATCATGAAGGGCAACGCCAAGAAGGTGCGCCGCATCGGCAAGGGCGGCAACGTCATTGCCGGCTTCGCCGGCGCCACCGCCGATGCCTTCACGCTGCTGGAGCGGCTCGAAGCCAAGCTCGAACAATATCCCGACCAGCTGACACGCGCCTGCGTCGAGCTCGCCAAGGACTGGCGCACCGACCGCTATTTGCGCCGGCTGGAAGCAATGATGCTGGTGGCCGACAGGTCGGTGTCGCTGGCGCTGACCGGCACCGGCGACGTGCTGGAGCCCGAATTTGGCGTGATGGCCATCGGCTCCGGCGGCAACTACGCGCTGGCCGCGGCCCGCGCCCTGATGGATACCGATAAGGACGCCGAGGAGATCGCCCGCAAGGCGATGCAGATCGCGTCCGACATTTGCGTCTACACCAACAACAGCTTCGTCGTCGAAACCCTCGATGCCGCCTGAGCGGAGCCTCCGCTACGGTTTTCGGCCGGTGACCGAGAGGGACCTGCCGATGATCGCCGGCTGGCTTGCCGAGCCGCATGTCACCGAATGGTGGAACGACCCAGAGACCGAGATCGCGGAGATCCGCGAGCATATCGACAGCATTTCGGTCGAGCCGCTGATTATCGAGCTCGACGGCAAACCCATCGGCTATTTGCAGAGCTACGATCCGCATCTGGAGGACGGTCATCCCTATAGCGACCAGCCGTTCGGCACGCTCGGCATCGATCTGTCGATCGGCGTGCCGGAGCTTGTCGGGACCGGCCACGGCTCGGCGATCGTCCGGCAGTTCGTCGAGCAGCTTTTCGAGGAAGGTGCGCCGCGCGTCATCATCGACCCGGACCCGGCCAATGCACGGGCTATCCGTGCCTATGAAAAAGCCGGTTTCAGGGCTATCGATCGCAGGAAGTCGGAATATGGCGATGCCGTGCTGATGGCGATTGATGCCCCAGAGGGTGATGCCGAACAGGGTGACGCAGAAGAGGGGCAATAGCAGCATGAGCGTATCCAGCGACAAAACCGTCTCGGCCTACGAAGACAGTTGGCGAATGGGGCTTCTGTTGGTTCTCGGTCTGGTCATATTCCAGGCAGGGGTCCTCTACGGCATGGGGCGGACGCCGATTTGCACCTGCGGCTACGTCAAGCTGTGGCACGGCATCGTGCAGAGCTCCGAGAATTCCCAGCATATCTCCGACTGGTACAGCTTCTCGCACATCATTCACGGCTTCCTGTTCTATGCGCTGGCGTGGTTTCTTTTCCCGCGCTCGCCGATCGGGCTCAGGCTGGCCTTTGCGGTGGTGATAGAGGGCGGCTGGGAGCTGCTCGAGAACAGCCCTTTCATCATCGATCGCTATCGCGCCGGCACGATCTCGCTCGACTATTATGGCGACAGCGTCATCAATTCGGTGTCGGACACGCTGGCCATGGTGCTGGGGTTTGTCATGGCGCGAAGGCTTCCTATATGGGTGATCGTAACCCTCGCCCTCATCTTCGAATTCGGTGTCGGCTATCTCATCCGGGACAATCTGACACTCAACGTGATCATGCTGCTGCATCCGTTCGAGTCCATTCGGCAGTGGCAAAGTGGAATTTAGTGACATGAGCACCTTCTCTCCCCGCGAAATCGTTTCGGAACTCGACCGCTTCATCATCGGCCAGAAAGACGCCAAGCGTGCCGTGGCGATTGCCTTGCGCAACCGCTGGCGCCGCCAGCAGCTCGAGGGCCAGATGCGCGAAGAGGTGATGCCGAAGAACATCCTGATGATCGGCCCGACCGGTGTCGGCAAGACCGAGATTTCTCGCCGCTTGGCGCGCCTTGCCGGTGCGCCTTTCGTCAAGGTCGAAGCCACCAAGTTTACGGAGGTCGGCTATGTCGGCCGCGATGTCGAGCAGATCATCCGCGATCTGGTCGAGATCGCCATCGGGCTGGTGCGCGAGAAGATGCGTGAGGACGTCGAGGCGCGTGCCCACATCAACGCCGAGGAAAGGGTGCTTGAAGCGCTCGTCGGCAAGACGGCGAGTCCGGCCACCCGTGACAGTTTCCGCAAGAAGCTGCGCGACGGCGAGCTTGACGACAAGGAGATCGAGATCGAAGTGGCCGATACCGGCAATGGCGGCATGCCCGGCTTCGAGATCCCCGGCATGCCGGGCGCCAATATCGGCGTGCTCAACATCAACGACATGCTGTCGAAAGCGATGGGCGGCAAGAAAACCAAGATGCGCAAGACGACCGTTAAAGAGTCCTACGGGCTGTTGATCAGCGACGAGTCCGACAAGTTGCTCGACCAGGACGAGGTGGTGCGCAGGGCACTCGAATCGACCGAGAATGACGGCATTGTCTTCCTCGACGAGATCGACAAGATCGCCTCGCGCGAAGGCGGCATCGGTGCCGGTGTTTCGCGCGAGGGCGTGCAGCGCGACCTGCTGCCGCTGGTCGAAGGCACCACGGTTGCGACCAAATACGGACCGGTGAAGACCGACCACATCCTGTTCATCGCTTCAGGTGCGTTCCACGTCGCCAAGCCATCCGACTTGCTGCCGGAATTGCAGGGCCGCCTGCCGATCCGTGTCGAGCTGCGGGCACTGGAGAAGGACGATTTCGTCCGCATCCTCACCGAGACCGAAGCCAGCCTGATCAAGCAGTATATCGCACTGATGAAGACCGAGGGAGTCGACCTGGTCTTCACCGATGACGCGATCGACTCGTTGGCCGGCATCGCTGTTGACCTCAACGCCAGTGTCGAGAACATCGGCGCCAGGCGGCTGCAGACGGTGATGGAACGGGTGCTGGACGAGATCTCCTATGACGCACCGGACCGCAACGGCACCTCCGTGACCGTCGATGCCGCCTATGTGGAGAAGCATGTCGGCGACCTCTCCAGAAACACGGATTTGTCGCGTTTCATCCTGTAGGAGACGCTTCATCCTCAAAGAGGCCGGGGAATTGCTCCCGGTCTCCGCCAAATTCAGCCCGGCATTTCCGATGTGTGGCCAAATGGAAGCATCCGGCGAGCTTTCGTCCCGTCGGGTGCAGGCGTCTCTCGACTCCCGTTGGAGCATTACCTAGTTTGCCCGGCGACTATTTGGGCGGCGGCGCATGAAAAAACTGATCCTCGTCATTCTCGGGCTGACGCTGGCGGCAGCCATGTTCGCCGCGCAAGCGGCAACCATGGTGCCGCCCGGCAACCGCAACACCGAGCAGCCCGACATACCGGGCGCATCCAGCCGGCGCACCCAGGCGACCAACACCACCTTCCAGGCGAAATACCGCAAAGTGTTTGCGCTGCTCCAGAACGATGCCGAGCTGCGTGGCAAGATCATGCAGGCAGCCGCGGCCTATGGCATCGACCCGATGCATATCGTCGGCGCCATCGTCGGCGAGCACACCTACAATGTCGATGCCTACGACCGGCTGCAGACCTACTACGTCAAGGCGATCTCGTATCTGTCGAGCAAACTCTCCTTCGCCTATGAAGGCGAAGACATCACCGATTTCGTGCAACGGCCGCAATTTGCCAAGTGCGCGGGCAAATCGGACAGTTACGAACTCTGGGAATGCCGCGAGCAGGTGTGGAACCGGTCGTTCCGCGGCAAGACCGTCAACGGCGAGAGCTTTCCCAACGACCGCTTCGGCGCGACTTTCTTCCAGCCCTATTATGCCGGCCAGACTTTTGGTCTTGGCCAGCTCAATCCGCTGACGGCACTGCAGATGAGCGATCTCGTGCACAAGGTTTCCGGCCTGCCGGAGCTCGACGTCGGCGACCCGAACGCGGTCTACAAGACCATCATGGATCCTGACCTGACCCTGCCTTATGTCGCGGCAACGATCCGGAAGTCGATCGACGCCTATAAAAGCATTGCCGGCTTCGACATCTCAGGCAATCCCGGCATCACGTCGACGCTCTACAATGTCGGCAATCCGGAACAGCGTGCCTATGCGCTGAAGGCCGAGAACGACAAGCGCCGCGCTGCGGGCGAGCCGGAAAAGCTGCCTGAGGAAAATTACTATGGCTGGCTAGTCAACGACAAGCTGCCGGAGCTGAAGGCGCTGTTTTAGCGGTGAAGGTCTGCGGTGGAGCCTGCGCCAGGAAATCGCCTATCTGCTTGAACTCTGTGGCTTCGAACCCGTCGATCCTTTCAAGGGATCGCCCCCGGCTGGGGAACAGCTTTGTCGCGCGCGCGATCTGATGGGCAGCAAGGGGTGGATATTGTTGAAAAAAGTCCGGCGCATCCCTAAGCGAACGCCGCCAGCAGAATCCCATTTCCATTGTCAGATCTCTTGCGGAATCTGGATCCGTAATAGGTCTCCGTTCGGTTGCCTACTAAGAGAGGTAACGGGATGCATAAGCGTATGCGAAGTTGGGGCAAAGGAGTGCAGATGAGTGATCCGCTTAGGTCCATTGATCGGCCCGGTTTAGGGCGTGCAACGATGGGCTACCAGCCGGCCGAGAATGATTTGTTGAGCGAGGTGCTGCGCGATCTACGCCTTGCCCATGCGAGATATGGCCGCAGCGAGTTGACGGCGCCCTGGGGCATCGCCGTGCCGTTCAGGGAGGGTGTACGTTTTCATGCGATGCTCGAGGGTCATTGCTGGATACAAGCCAAGGGCTTGCCGCCGCTGCTGCTCGAAAACGGCGATGTGCTTCTTCTTCCCCACGGAACAGAGCACACTATGTCCGATCGGCCAAAACGGCGAACCTTGCCGCTCGCCGATGTCAAACCAGCGTTGATCGGGAACGGAACTTACGAGTTGAAGTCTGGCGGCGGCGGCGCGCGATCGTTGATCGCATGCTGTACGATCGGCTTTGAGGGCCCGACAGCAAATCCGCTGCTGGAACTGCTACCTTCTGTGATGCACATCCGGCATGCCGAGCATGGCGATACTGACCTACCAAGCCTCATTGCGATGATGGCGCGCGAGGCTGAAGGGCAAAGAATCGGCTCGGCAACGATAATGGCGCGCCTTGCCGATATTGTCATGACGCAAGTAATCAGAACCTGGGTCGAGACATGTTCCGACGATCTGACTGGTTGGCTGGCGGCCGTGCAGGATCCACAAATCGGGTCGGCGCTTGCAAGAATCCATCGCTCCCCTGGGGAAGACTGGCCAGTCGATCGCCTGGCTGCATTGTCCGGGCTGTCGCGATCGAGGTTCTCGCAGCGGTTCAAGAGCCTGTTGTCGGTATCCCCCGCCCGCTATCTCCTGCAATGGAGGCTTCGGCTGGCGGCATCCTGGTTGCGTAACGGATATATGTCGCAGTCACAGATCGCATCGGAGTTGGGATATGAGTCCGATGCGTCCTTCAGCAGGGCGTTCAAACGCTTCATGGGTGTCTCACCCGGCGCTATCCGAGATTCAGGGCTGCGTGTGAGCGGAACAGAATCCTGATCGGGTTCATGCGAGGCTGTTTCGACCAGCCGCAGATACGCTCCTGTTGCGACCGCGTGTAATACGGAAAATACGCGCGACAAACGGTCAAATATTCAGTCGTTTCTGCCATAGCAACGCCATACCAGCATCTGCCAATTTCAATGGCCGCAACCACTTCGGTCGGCCGTTCCGGCAGGAGTACCACATGGCGCTGACGTTGCCTGATCTTCCTCGACCAACCGCTGGCGAAGACACGCCCTATTGCGTTATCGCTAAGCATCGCGCCACTCCCGGCCAAGGCTCCGCGCTTGTCGCCCGTATGCTTAAAGATCTCCAAGCGACGAGATCGGAAGCCAGCTGTCTTCAATTCCACATCCATCGAGATCGGACCGACCCCGATCTCATCGTTATCTACGAGGTCTGGCGCAGTATCGATGCACTCAAGAGCCACTTCGGCGAAGCCTATGTCCAGAGCTTCGTCGTAGATGCTGGTGAGCTCGAACCGGGCGACATGGAGACGCAGTGGCTGGAGATGCTGAGTCCGTATGCCAGCGGCAGAGATCCAGGATGAACGGTGACGAGCAGTCTCTTTCGAATCAGCGTGTCGTGATCGTCGGCGGGACAAGCGGCATGGGCATGGGTGCGGCCCGCGCAGCCTGTCAAGCAGGCGCCGACGTCATTGCGCTCGGGCGGCGCCCTTCAGCGAGAATGGTTGCAGAGCAAAGGGTCCACGGTTCGATCACGTTCCAGTCGCTGGACATGACCGATGATACAGCGGTCGAGCAAATGTTCGAAACACTAGGGACGCTCGACCACCTTCTCATCACCGCGACCCCGCCGAGTCCGGGAGGTCCCTTCCTCTCCCAGACGATGGCCAACGCGCAGGCCGTTCTGCACGGCAAGCTCTTGGGCAGTTGGTCTTGCGCGCGGCACGCAGCGCCTAGGATGCCGAAAGGTGGTTCGATCACATTCACGACCGGTGGCTTGGTGACCAAGCCTCGCATGGGCGCATCGATGATGATGGTCGCCTTTGCTGGTCTGGAGGCGCTGACGCGAGCCCTTGCGCTCGAACTCGGTCCGATCCGCGTCAACACAATCCGACCAGGCGTCATAGACAGCGAAATGTGGGCCGGCATGCCGCAGGCGAAGCGCGCGGCGTTTTTCGCGCTGGTGCGTCAGCGCTTCCCGGCAGGACGCGTCGGAAAAATCGACGATATCGGCAAGGCCGCACTTTTCCTGATGGCCAATGACTTCGTGACCGGCGCCGTTATCGAAGTTTCCGGTGGTGAAACGCTGGTCAGCATCGAATGACGGAGAGGTATGAGATGAGTATCCACGAGTTCACCCGACAAAATTCGCAACGATTGCCCCAACTGAGCGCGTCATAGCAATTCCCGGGCGAGCGATGAGCTGGAGATAAAGTATGATCAAGACACTACACGTTGCCCTATTCGTCGTTGCGTTCGTCCTCCCCATTCCTTTCGGCGCATTGGCTCAAGGCAGCTCGGCTGCAGCCGAGCCCCCGACCCAGTCGGAGTTGCCGAATTGGCTTCGCCGTGGATTGCCGGGCCCGGGGCATGAGGTCCTGGCGCCAATGATCGGCACCTGGCGCGTCCAGATGAGCTTCTACGGCACACTCGGCCGTAGCCCCGATCAGCCGCCGCTCGTGACGGACGATCTCATTAGCCATCGTCAGTGGTTGGCGGGCGGCCGTTACATCGAAGACATAATGGAGGGAACGCTGGATGGAGCGCCGGTCTGGCGCAAAGGATGGCTCGGCTACAGCATCATGGACGGACGTTACGAGTGGGTCACGATCGATCCTGTCAACACAACCATGATGTATTTTAAAGGCGTCCCTAATTCGGGGGATCAAAGGCCGATCAGCATGTCCGGCACCTTTACCGACCAGGGCGTGGCGGGCGAAGAAACAGTCGGCAAGCAGGTCGGCATGCGCACTGTAATCAAAATCGAGAACAACGATCGCCACATCATTGAGCTCTATTTCACGCGTCCCGGACAGCAAGAAACACTGGCAACGCGCGCCGTCTATACGCGACTGAAGGCGTGAGCGATCGCTCAAGGGTGGCTCGGACGTTGTAAGTAGCTTGCGCGGGTTCCATCGCTCGGCCGGGATATGCCGGGAAGGTCGAGTTCAGTTCCGACGATCTCAAAGCGTCCAGTTCGGCGCCTGGAACTGCTTTGAAAGACGACCGGACGCTGAGCGCCCGGCAAGTCAGAGATCGGACTCTGAACGAAGCGCGTTCTCGGAGCTGAGATGAGGATCAGTCCAGCGAACATTGCCCCGAGCAGGCACACCTCTCCGACTTCTGCGCCGATCGCGGTGGAGAGACCGGCCATCGCTAGCTCCTCTATCAACTCGCTCAGCCGGACGACAGGGTCGGCAGTCGAAGCAGGCTGGTTCTATCGACGGCGGCCGCCTTGCCACGGCCTGCCAATGCGGGATCGATTCCGGCATCGCGTAGCTGGCGGTCGCTAAGTTGAGCCAGCTCACGCCGTTGCGCTGCGGCCCTAAGGGATCGGGCGATGACCAGGTGCATAACACGGAGAACACACTGGACTGGAGGCGTCATGATAGCCTCTTTTCACAGAGCCCCGGCCGTATACGGGCAGGGCGGCGGGCTGTGGTCAGCCCGTCTACTGAGGAGAGAGGGTCGCGCTGCGATTTCAGAAGGAGGAAATTCGGTTACATCTGAAACTCGGTTGGCTGGAAGGGGTCGTCTCGGCCGTGACGGCAAGCGCTTAGCTGACATCTGGGATCGAGATCGGATCATTCGCCTCATGGCAACCTTTCGGCGCAAAGTCGCGCGAACGACCCCGTTCCAACCCTCATGAGACGTTTCCATCGCGGGCAGGAACGACCGCTCAGGGTCGTCTCCCGCCATCAGGTGCAGGATTGTCACCACCAGAACGGCAAGCGCTCCGCAAGTTCTTTCAAATGGCTCTGGAACCCGCGCTGGCTCATGTCGCCAGCAGCGACTTCAGCTTGATCGTTTGCGAGCCTAGCGCTTCCGGCGCCGGCTTTGCCCTTTTCGCGATCAGCATCTCGGCCAGCCTTATGTCGCGGGCGACCGCGTTGCCGGGGCCGATGCCACTTGCCGCAACCAGCCTGCCGTCCTCGGCGAGATGGAACAGGATGAAGGCGCCGTCGCCGAGCTCGCGACGCACAATGCTGCGGCCTTCGTCCGACAGGCCGGCGATCTGCAAGGTCAGGCCGTACTGATCCGACCAGAACCATGGCACCGCCGCGTGGGCCTCGCCGGCGCCAAGCATGTTCCTGGCCGCAAGCGCGCCCTGCTCCTGCGCATTGCGCCAGGCTTCCAGCCGCACTCGCCGGCCGCCATAGATGGCGAGCGGAAACGAGCAGCAATCGCCGGCGGCAAAGATGTCGGGGTCGCTGGTGCGAAGCTCGGCGTCGACGGCGATACCATTGTCAATCGTCAGCCCTGCCTCCGCGGCAAGTCCGGTCACCGGCACGGCGCCGATGCCGATCACGGCAAGATCGGCGACAATGTCGTGTCCACCGGCAAGCACGATGCGCACTTCGGCGCCGTCATCGGCAATGGCGTCGATGCCCTCGCCGCACAGGATTTTTACGCCTTCGGCTTCATGCGCCTGATGGATAACCTGCGCGATCTCGGCCGGCACGCCGCGCATCAGAATGCGCGGCTGCGCCTCGATAACGGCAACAGTGGCGCCGAGCCTGCGTGCCGCCGTGGCGAGCTCGAGACCGATGAAGCCGCCGCCGATGATGGCGACGCGATTTCCGGCGCTGAGATGAGCGCGAATGGCCAGTGCGTCGTTGAAGGTCCGCAGATAGACGCAGCGCCCGCCAAGGCCCGGAATCGGCAGCTTGCGCGGCAGCGACCCTGTCGCCAGCAGGAGCTTGTCGTAGGCCAGGACCGAGCCGTCCGACAGGCGCACGACATGCGCCACGCGGTCGATCGCCATCGCCTGAACCGAATGGATATGCCTGATCGATCTTTCGGCCAGGACCGCCTCACTGGCGATCGCCTTGATCAGGGGCGCGTCGGCGACCATCGCGTCTTTCGACAGCGGTGGCCGCTGATAGGGCAGATGCGGCTCGTCGCCGACCAACGTCACCGGGCCATCATAGCCGAGCTCGCGCAGCGCAAGGGCGGCGCGCCCGCCGCATTCGCCGGCGCCAATGATGACCATTCCCTTCGTCATCATCAACCGATCCGGACAAGGACTTTGCCGGCGTCGACTTTGACCGGATAGGTCCTGAGATCGACGCAGACCGGCGCGCCCCTGGCAGCCCCAGTCTTGTAATTGAAGCGGCCATTATGCTTCGGGCATTCGATGATATCGTCCATCACCAGCCCGTCGGCCAGATGCACCTTCTCATGCGTGCAAAGCCCGTCGGTGGCGAAATACCCGTCCTCGGGGCTGCGGTAGATGGCGAAGGTGCGACCGCCATGGTCGAACCGCATCACATCCTCCTCGTCGATGTCCTCGGCGTCACAAGCCTCGACCCAGTCGCTCATTTGCGCCTTCCCCGATTCTTGGTGCCCCGGCGTAGGCTTGTCATTCAGCAGCCACCGCAACAGCAGCGTTATCGTTGTGGAAATCCTCGCGATAGGGCCTCGCCGTCGGCGGCAGTTCGCGCTTGATGAAATAATCCTCATTGCGCAGCTGGCGCAGGAAAGCCGGTATCATCTCGCGATAGCCGGCCAGGATGGACGGTGTCGGCGCCGGCAGATCGTGCTTGATCAGCTCATGCAGCCTGGGCAGCGCATGGTAGGGCACCATGGGGAACATGTGATGCTCGACGTGGTAGTTCATGTTCCAGTAGATGAAACGGCTTATCGGGTTCATGTAGACGGTGCGGCTGTTCAGCCGGTGATCGGTGACGTTTTCAGCCAGGCCGCCATGCTGCAGCAGGCCGACCATGACATGATGCCAGGCACCGTAAAGCCTGGGCAGCCCGACCAGCATCAGCGGCAGGAACGAGCCGGTAAGAAGCGCCAGCGCGACCGTCGCGGCATAGATCGCCGTCCAGATGCGAGCAATGCGGATTGCCTTCGGCTGCTCCTGGTCGGGAATGAAGGTTCTTTCGGCCGGACTGATGATGCCGGCCGCATTGCGCAGCATGTCGCTCATCGCATGCCAGGCATCGAGAATGCCGACGAAATTGAGCACGACGCGCAGCAGATCGGGCGGGCGCATGACCGAGATCTCCGGATCGCGGCCGACGATGATGGTATCGGTATGGTGGCGCGTGTGGCTCCAGCGCCAGGTCACCGGGTTGCGCATGATCATGAAGCAGGCGATCTGATAGACCACGTCGTTCATCCACTGCGTCCTGAAGGCGGTGCCGTGGCCGCATTCGTGCCAGCGTGAATCGGTGGAGGAACCGTAGAGGACGCCATAGACGAAGAAGAACGGCACGCACCACCAGCTGCCCCAGAACAAGGCGGCGCCCGCGCCGCTGAGGATCATGGCGCCGAGCCAGATGATGGTATCGCGGATCGCCGGGCCGTCGGAGCGCTGCATCAGCTCCTTCATCTGCTTGCGCGGCACGTCGGTGTGATACCACTCGGCCGCCGCCAGCCCGCTCTCGACGGCAAGCTTCGCGTCGCGGCCGACCAGGCTGTAGTCGCGTTGGGACGCTGCTGCTGAGGTTGTGTTCCCGGTTTGGAGTCCAATATCCACCATGGCGGAGGCCTCGATCATATTCGGTCAGTGTTCAAAATAACGCCGAGCGCTGATAGACTCAATATCACAAAGATAGTTTCTATCATTTTCCATCAGAATGGTTTAAAAGAGTCGGATAGTTGGAGCGAGGCAGCGATGGCGAAACGGCCGACGATCACCGACCTGGCACGCATTTCGGGGGTCAGCGTTGCCACCGTCGACCGGGTGCTGAACAACCGCTTGCCGGTGCGCGAGGAAACCGCGCGCCGCGTCTATGACGCCGCGACCAGCATCGGCTATCACGCGGCCGGATTGATCAAGCAGCGGATGCGCCATGAATTGCCGGAGTATCGCCTCGGATTTCTGCTGTTGCGGCGGGAAGACGTCTTCTACAGCGAATTTGCCCGCGAACTTGAACTGGCAGTATCGCAGTCGCCGCGCTTTCGAGGCGTGGCGACCATCGACTTCGCCGATTCGCTGGCGCCGGATGAGATCGTCGAGCGGATGCGCAAGCTGGCAGCCAAATCCAGGGCCGTCGCCTTGGTCGGGCCTGATCACCCGACGCTGACGGTGGCCGTCGAGGCGCTCAAAGCCAACGGCGTACCGGTGTTCTCCCTGCTTTCCGACTTTGCGTCCGGCATTCGCGAGGGCTATGTCGGCCTCGACAATCGCAAGGTTGGCCGCACCGCTGCCTGGATGATCTCGAAGGCCGCGAAGAGACCTGGCAAGGTCGCCCTCTTCGTCGGCAGCCATCGCTTCCACGGCCACGAGCTTCGCGAGATCGGTTTTCGCTCCTTTTTTCGCGAGCAAGCGCCGGAATTCACTCTCCTTGAGACGTTGGTCAATCTGGAAGCGAACCAGATCACGCATGATGCAATGATCGAGCTTCTGGCCCGCCACCCCGATCTTGCCGGCTGCTATGTCGCCGGTGGCGGCATGGAAGGCGCGATCTCGGCGCTGAGGGAGGCAAAGCCGGCAGAGATGCCAGCGGTCGTCTGCAACGAGATCACGCCTGACTCCCGCGCGGCGCTGGCGGATAATTTCCTGACGATGGTGATCTCGACGCCTCTGGCAGCGCTTTGCCGCGAGCTTGTCGGGCTGATGGCGCATGCCATCGAGACCGGCGCCGCGAATGCGCCGGGTCAGACCTTTCTGCCCTTCGACATTTATCTGCCGGAAAACATCTGACGTCGCGGTCATTGGCGGCAGACATGATGTAATCTATCAGAACGCTTTCAGGCCTGGCTTGCCTGAGCGTTCGTCTAAAAGAGCTCGAAATGCCGAAAATCCATTCCTCATGGCGAAATCTCGCTTGACGCCCACGCGAAATGGAATAAATATTTCACCAACTGAGCATTTTGGTTCTTTCGTTCCGGAAGATCTGTTTCAGGCAAATGCCTTCCGGAACTAAAATGGCAATCGGGAGAGAATTCCCTGCGAGATCGGGGATTCCGGGTAGATCGGTGCAGCCGGACACCAATGTGGAGGAGAAATAAAATGAAAAAACTGCTTTTGGGCGTCGCGTTCGCGGCGCTAATGAGTTCGTCCGCCTTTGCTGCCAAGATCGGCGTGTCGATGGCGTTGTTCGACGACAATTTTCTCACCGTGCTGCGCAACGGCATGATCGAGCAGGCCAAGGGCATGGACGGCGTCGAGCTGCAGGTGGAAGACGCGCAGAACGACGTCGCCAAGCAGCTCGACCAGATCAAGAACTTCGCCGCCTCGGGCGTCGACGCAATCATCGTCAACCCGGTCGACACCTCGGCCACCCAAGCGATGTCGGACGCAGCCGCCGCTGCCAAAATTCCGCTGGTCTATGTCAATCGCGAGCCGGTCAACGTCGACACGCTGCCGGAAAACCAGGCTTTCGTCGCCTCGAACGAAGCCGATTCTGGCACGCTCGAGACCAAGGAGGTCTGCCGCCTGTTCAAGGAAGCCGGCAAGAAAGAGGCCAATGTCTATGTGATCATGGGCGAGCTGTCGAACCAGGCCGCGGTGCAGCGCACCAAGGACATCGATGATGTGATTGCCACGCCGGATTGCAGCTTCATCAAGATCATCGACAAGCAGACGTCGAACTGGAAGCGCGAAGAAGCGCAGAACCTGATGACCAACTGGCTGTCGACCGGCAAGCCGTTCGACGGCGTCATCGCCAACAATGACGAGAGCGCCATCGGCGCTATCCAGGCGATGAAGGCCGCCAATATCGACATGAAGTCGGTTGTCGTCGGCGGCGTCGACGCTACCCAGGACGCGCTAGCGGCGATGCAGGCGGGCGACCTCGATGCGACGGTGTTCCAGGACGCAGCCGGCCAGGGCGCTGGCGCGCTTGATGCTGCGCTCAAGCTAGCGAAGGGCGAGAAGGTCGAGCACAAGGTCTACATCCCGTTCCAGCTGGTCACGCCGGCAAATATCGACAAGTTCCTGAAGAAGAACTGAGGCGGACCTGTCCGATACGGAGCGGCGCGCCAAAGTAAGACAGCGCCGCTCCGCTTTTTCCCCCTCGGCCTGAACAGCGCCGAGTGGAGACCGTGGCTGACGGAGGAAGCACGATTGGCACAGACATCTCACGGCGTCGGCGGGCTCAGCTATGATGCGAAGCGGCGCGCATGGCCGGCCGAATTCAACGTCTTCCTGGCGCTCGTCATCCTGGTCGGCGCTTTCGAGCTGATCGGCCGGGTTTTCCTGGGCGACAGCTTCCTGTTCAATACCCGCGACAATATCGATGCGATCTTCAACGAAGCGCGCCTGCAGATCATCATCCTGCAGGTGTCGATCGTCGGCATCATTGCCATCGGCGTGACGCAGGTGATCATTACCGGCGGCATCGACCTGTCCTCGGGTTCGATCGTCGGCGCCACGGCGATGATAGCCATGAGCTTCGCCCAAGTGGCGACGGTCAACGGCAACCCGAACCCCAAGGCGATGTTCATTGCCCAGGGCTGGACCGACCTGCCGGTGATCGTGCCGGTGCTCGTCGCAATCGGCTGCGGCCTGCTGGCCGGCCTGGTCAACGGTGCCTTGATCGCCTACACGCGCATCCCGCCGTTCATCGCCACGCTCGGCATGATGGTCACCGCGCGCGGCATCGCCAAATGGTGGTCGAAGGGGCAGCCGATCTCGTTTCCGACCGAGAGTTTCGCCGCCGTCGGCAAGGGGCTGATGCCGGTCATCATTTTCATTTCGCTGGCGGTGCTGTTCCAGCTGATCCTGAGCTACACCAAATATGGCAAGCACTGTTATGCAATCGGCTCCAATGAGGATGCCGCGCGCATGTCCGGCATCAACATCGCCAACCACAAGATCCTCGTCTACGTCATTGCCGGCATCCTTGCCGCGCTCGCCGCCGTGGTGTTGAGCTCGAAGAATCTCACTGCCCAGGCCGGCATGGGTGTGATGTACGAGCTCGATGCGATCGCCATGGCGGTCATCGGTGGCGTGTCGCTGTCGGGCGGCCGCGGCTCGATTATCGGGACGGTGATCGGCTCGCTGATCTTCGGCGTCATCATCTCCGGCTTCACCTTTTTGCGCCTCGACGCCTATTATCAGGAGATGGTCAAGGGCGTGATCATCGTCGGCGCAGTCGTTCTCGACCAGTGGCGCCAACGCCTGCGGGCAATGAGGGCTTGATCATGTCGGACATCGTCCTGAAAACCGAAAACCTGACCAAGTATTATGGCGGCGTCCATGCGCTGGAGGGTGCCAACTTCGAGCTGCGCAAGGGCGAGCATGTCGCCATCATGGGCGACAACGGTGCCGGCAAATCGACCTTCGTGCGCCAGATCACCGGCGTCGAGCAGCGAACCAGCGGCAGGATGTCGTTCGACGGCAAGGAAGTGAATTTCGCCGGGCCGATCGAAGCCCGCGAGGCGGGCATCGAGACGGTGTTCCAGAACCTGGCGCTCGCCGACGACCTCGACGTGCCGTCGAACCTGTTCCTCGGCCGTGAAAGAGTGCTGTTCAATCTTGGGCCCTTCTCGATCCTCGACCGCAAGTTCATGCGCAAGGCGACCGAAGCAGCCCTGGTCCGCACAGCGGTCAAGATCCCCAACCTTTCCAACACCATCCGCCACATGTCGGGCGGCCAGCGCCAGTGCGTGGCGATTGCCAGAACCGCGACCTTTGCTTCCAAGCTCATCATCATGGATGAGCCGACGGCGGCGCTCGGCGTGCAGGAGACGATGCAGGTCGAAAACATCATCCGCACGCTGAAGGAAAATGGCGAGCCGCTGATCCTGATCTCTCACAACATGCGTCAGGTGTTCGATCTGGTCGACCGCATCGTCGTTTTCCGGCGCGGCCGCATCGTCGCCAATTTGCGCAAGCAAGATACCGATGGCAACGATATCGTCTCCTACATCACCGGCGCCAAGACCGGGCAGGCGGAACTTGCGGCGTAAGGCCAACGTCGTGTTACGGGGGCTGACACGCCTTCTCTTTCCAACCATTCTCAAAGGAAATTCTTCATGCTTCGCTTTGCTCTTCTCGGTGCCGGCCGTATCGGCAAGGTCCACGCCCGTGCGGTGGGCTCCAACCCGCAGGCCAGGCTGGTTGCGGTTGCCGACGCCTTCGAGAAGGCGGCGACCGATTTGGCCTCTGCCTATGGCGCCGAAGTGCGCAGCATCGATGCCATCGAAACTGCCAGCGATATCGATGCGGTCGTCATCTGCACGCCGACCGACACCCATGCCGATCTGATCGAACGCTTCGCCAGGGCGGGCAAGGCGATCTTCTGCGAGAAGCCGATCGATCTCGACGCCGGCAGGGTGGAACAATGCCTGGCCGTCGTCGACAAGGCCGGCGCCACCCTGATGGTCGGCTTCAACCGCCGCTTCGATCCGCATTTTGCCGCCGTGCGCAAGGCGATCGACGACGGTGCGATTGGCACAGTCGAAATGGTGACCATCACCTCGCGCGATCCCGGTCCACCGCCGCTCGACTATATCGGCCGCTCGGGCGGCATCTTCCGCGACATGACCATCCATGATTTCGACATGGCGCGCTTCCTGCTCGGCGAGGAGCCGGTGGCGGTCAGCGCGCACGCTTCGGTGCTGGTCGACAAAAAGATCGGCGAGGCCGGCGACTTCGACAGCGTCAGCGTCATCCTCGAAACTGCCTCCGGCAAGCAATGCGTCATCTCCAACTCGCGCCGAGCCACCTATGGCTACGACCAACGCATCGAGGTGCATGGCTCGAAAGGCATGATTGCGGCCGAGAACCAGCGGCCGGTGTCGATCGAACTCGCCAATGAGAAAGGCTATACGCGGCCGCCGCTGCACGATTTCTTCATGACTCGTTATCTCGACGCTTATGCCAACGAGATCGCTGCCTTCATCGCGGCAGCGACGTCAGGCAAGAAGGCGGCGCCGAGCGGCAAGGACGGGCTGGTGGCGCTCAGGCTGGCAGATGCGGCGCTGAAATCGGCCAAGGAAGGCAAGACCGTCCGCCTCGACAAAACAATCTGACTATCAAGCACAGGAGCAAGGCGATGAACGGTTCAGCCGGTCGCAATTCCGAAACACGCGCCATCGTCACCGGCGGCGCACAAGGCATCGGCTTTGCCGTCGCCGAAGCGCTGGCCGATGAGGGCTGCCGGGCGCTAGCGCTGATCGGCCGCTCGAAGGAGAAGGGCGACAAGGCTGTCGCCATCCTCAAGGGGGCAGGCGTCGATGCCATCTTCATCAGCGCCGATGTCGCCAAAGTCGCCGACTGCAAGCGTGCGGTCGAAACGGCGATTGGCCATTGCGGCACCGTCAACGCGCTGGTCAACGCCGCCGCCACCTCGGCTCGCGGCTCACTGGTCGAGACCTCAGAGGATCTATTCGACCAGATATTCCAGACCAATGTGCGCGGCCCGTTTTTTCTGATGCAGGGCGTGGTGGCGCATCTGCTGGCGCGCCAGGCACCGGGCTCGATCGTCAACGTACTGTCGATGTCGGCGCATTGCGGCCAGTCGTTCCTGGCGCCCTATTCATCGAGCAAGGGAGCGCTGGCGACGCTGACCAAGAATGTCGCCAATGCCCATCGCGGCAATCGCATCCGCTGCAACGCGGTGCTGCCCGGCTGGATGGACACCGAGGGCGAGGCAATCGTGCAGAAGAAATGGCATGACGCGCCGGACGACTGGCTTGAAAAAGCCGAGGCCGCGCAGCCGATGGGCCAATTGGTGAAGCCGGCGCAACTTGCCCGATTGATCAGCTATATGATCAGCCCGCAGTCCGGCGTCATGACCGGGTCGCTGGTCGACTACGACCAGAGCATCGCGGGGGCGTCACCGGAATAGGATCAGCCGTGTAGCCTTGCGTCAGAAGCAGTTTGCCATGAGTGGCCGAGATGCCCCAAAATATCAAAGCCGGCATAATCGGTTCCGATCGACCTCACTCAGGCACACGGGCTCTGAAACCCTCTCCTTCCCTGTTGCCGCCGTATCGCCATTCCCATATAGTCAAGATAGTCAGAATGGTCATGGGAGGTCGAAATGCCGTCTGCGCCCAGAGAGGATACTAACTGGACGGTCGCTGGGGCAAAGGCCCGGCTCTCGGAGGTAATCGAGCGCGCGCAATCTTCGCCGCAGACGATCACCAGAAACGGTAAGCCAAGCGTGGTTGTCGTCTCGGCCGAGGAATGGCAGCGGAAGACCGCGCGCAAGGGTACGCTTGCGGAGTTCCTGCTGGAGTCGCCGCTGCGCGGCGCCGATCTCAACCTTGAGCGCCAGCGCGACGAACCGCGTGATCTGCCGCTGTGAGGCTTCTGCTCGATACGAATGTCCTGTCCGAGGTGACAAGGCCGGCGCCGGATGTGCGCGTTCTGGACTGGCTGGGCGGGCTTGATGAGGACCGCTCATTCATTAGCGTCGTGTCGATCGCGGAGATCCAGCGCGGCGTCGCCCTCATGGACGAGGGCCGGAAACGCGAGGCACTGGCCGAATGGCTCGCACGGGACCTGCCGCAGCGCTTCGAGCAGAGAGTTCTTCCGGTGGACGAACCGGTTGCCTTGGCGTGGGGCGACCTGATGGGCCTTGCGAAGCGCCGCGGTCGCGGTCTGTCGTCGATGGACGGCCTGATTGCAGCCACGGCGATTGCGCAGGAACTCACCTTGGCAACGCGTAACACGAAGGATTTCGAAGACTTCGGAATTGAACTCGTCGATCCCTGGACTGCATGAACCCGCTCGGCGCTGCATGCTGGGCCACTACGTCAGTAGCATCATCAGACACGTGACAATCGCCTCGGCTTCGACTATATGAGCCTCATGATCAACCTGACCGCCACCTATTGGTACTTTAGCAGCTCGCTGGCGGCGGGAGGATTGCGCTCGATCTGAAGATTGCAGCAGCAAGATCCGAACAGCCGCCAGACCTGGCGGCTTTTTTGTTTCAGCCGGCAGGTCTCCCAATCAGGAGCAGAAAGCCGTGTTGACCACCACAGACGATCTTCGGGTCAAGGAAATAAGGGAATTGAGTACGCCGGACGAGGTGATGCGGGAGATACCGCGCACACTGACGGCGACGCGGACCGTTGCCGCGTCACGCAATGCTATCCATGCCGTGCTGACCGGCACCGACGACCGGCTGGTGGTCGTCGTCGGCCCCTGTTCGATCCACGACCCGGCCGCTGCCGTAGACTATGCCAGCCGCTTGGCATCGCTGCGAGAGAGCCTGTCGGACCGGCTGGAGATCGTGATGCGGGTGTATTTCGAGAAGCCGCGCACGACGGTCGGCTGGAAGGGCCTGATCAACGATCCCGACCTGGACGGCAGCTTCAACATCGACAAGGGGCTGCGGATGGCCCGCAACGTGCTCGCCGCCGTCAACAATCTCGGCCTGCCGGCGGCGACCGAATTCCTCGACATGGCCACCCCGCAATATATCGCCGACCTCGTCGCCTGGGGCGCGATCGGCGCGCGCACGACCGAGAGCCAGATCCATCGCGAACTGGCATCGGGCCTGTCCTGCCCGGTCGGCTTCAAGAACGGCACTGACGGCAATCTGCGGATCGCCGCCGAGGCGGTGAAATCGGCCGCCCAACCGCATCATTTCATGGCGGTGACGAAGGGCGGACGCAGCGCCATCGCGACGACTACCGGCAACGAGGACTGCCACGTCATCCTGCGCGGCGGCATTCAGCCCAATTATGACGCAACAAGCGTCGCGGCTGCCTGCGCGGAACTCGGCCGGATCGGCGTGGCGCCGCGGCTGATGATCGATGTCAGCCACGCCAACAGCAGCAAGAAGCCGGAAAACCAGCCAGGGGTGGCGGCTGACGTGGCTGGCCAGGTCGCGGCAGGCGACGAGCGCATCATCGGCGTCATGATCGAGAGCAACCTCGTCGCCGGCCGGCAGGACGTCGTGCCGGGCAAGCCGCTCGTCTATGGCCAGAGCATCACCGATGGCTGCATCGACTGGGCAGCCACCGAGACGGTGCTTCACGGCCTTGCCGACGCCGTCGAGCGGCGCCGGTCGGTGCGCCGAAGCATGATATCAAGCCGTTCAGGCGCCGCCTGAGCACTTCTCCTTCTCCCCTTGTGGGCCTGTTGCGTAATTCGCTGATTGTGATTCTCTGAGGTGGACGGTCTGAGGGAATCGCGATGGCAGTGAAGCAGACGGGCCAGTTGAGCTTGGCGGAGGCT
>NZ_JAMYNH010000025.1:0-67761 GCF_040318975.1 Mesorhizobium sp. M0983
TTTTTCATTTAAATACCGGGCGGCGCCTCCCCCCCGTTGCCGCGCGCGGCGTACATTTTGGCCTTTGGGGGCCGGGGGGGGGCACCCCCGCCCGCCGTGGGGGCGCGTCCCCGCGGGCGCCGGCCAGGGGTTTGGCTGCCAGCATTCGCAGATGCTCGACCACTGGTTCCGCGGCACGCCCGGCCTCAAGGTCGCGGTGACCAGCAATGCACGCACGACCTATGGCCTGCTGCGGTCGGCGATCGAAGATCCGGATCCGGTGGTGGTGCTCGAACCGCGTGTGCTTTACGCCGAGCGCGAGGAATACGAATTCGACCGCAACTACCGCATTCCGCTCGGCCAGGCCGAGATCGCGCGGCCCGGCAGCGACGTGACGCTCGTCACCTGCGGCGCGATGCGGCGGGTGGCGCTCGCGGCAGCGGAAACCAGCCACGCCAATATCGAGGTCGTCGACCTTCTGACGCTGTGGCCATGGGACCGCCGGAGTGTTGCCGAATCGGTTGCGCGCACAGGCCGCCTAGTGACACTCGAGGAGGCGCCGGCCGGCAGCGGCTGGGGCGGCGATGTCGTCTCGTCGATCGCCATCGAAGCGTTCGGCCGGCTGAAGGCGCCGCCGCATCGTATCACTCTTCCCGAAGCGCCCGTACCTTATAGCGGCGCGCTGGAAGCCCGTTTCCTGCCGAGCCCGGCCTATGTGGCCGAGCAGATCGCGACGCTTGTCTCGACCAACAAGCCACCCCTGCCGTGGTGGAGGAACGCAGCATGACGCTCTCCAATTCGAATGTGCCGATCGTGCGGCGCGAGGCCTTGAAGAACAGGCTGGAGCAGCTCACGCGCATGGTCGAGATCCGCGCGGTCGAGGAGCGCATCCAGAAACTCTTCGCCGAAGGACATGTCCGCGGCAGCACACATCTTGCCTGTGGACAGGAGGCCGTCTCGGTCGGCATCGCGCGCTCGATCGATCCCGACGACATCGTGACCTGCACCTATCGCGGCCATGGCCACGCGTTGGCGCTCGGCGTGTCGCCAACGGCGGTTATCGGCGAGATCTGCGGCCGCGTCATCGGTTGCGCCGGTGGCCTCGGCGGTTCCATGCATCTGGTCGAGCCAGAGGTCGGGCTGCTGCCGACCGCCGCCATTGTCGGCGCCGGCCTGCCGATCGCCTGCGGCGCGGCGATGGCGGCACGCGCCCGCGGCAAGGACCGCATCGCCGTATCCATTTTCGGCGACGGCTCGGCCAATATCGGCGCCTTCCACGAGTCGCTCAATTTCGCGGCGATCCGCAAGCTGCCGGTGGTCTTCGTCTGCGAGAACAATCTCTACGGCGAATACACCCGTATCCAGCTGTCGACCCCGGTCGAGGACATCGCCATACGTGCAGCGAGCTACAATATGCCGGGCGTCGTCGCCGACGGGCAGGATGTCGACAAGGTGGCGGAGGCGATGGCGACCGCCGTCGCCCGCGCCCGCCGCGGCGAAGGGCCGACACTGATCGAAATGAAGACCTATCGCTATTCCGGCCATTCACGTTCGGACCCGGCGACCTATCGGCCGGCCGGCGAGCTCGATGCCTGGCTGAAGCGTGACCCGATCGACATCCTGGCAGAGCGGCTGGCCGGCGAAAAAATATTGGCGCCGGGCGGTCTCGACCAGCTTAAGGCCGACATAAGCGATGCCGTGGAGCGGGCGACAATGGAGGTGCTGGACTCACCGGCGCCGGATCTCGGCGAAATCCTGGCGCATGTCGGCGCCCATTCGGCTGGAGGGGACCAGAGATGGAATTTCTGGTCGAAATAGAGGTAAATTTCCCGCCCGACGGCGACCCCCTGCAAAAGGCGGAGCTGATCGCGGCAGAAGGCCGTCGCGCCAAGGCACTGGCCGCGGCCGGCATCGTGCGCCGGCTGTGGCGTCAGCCGGGCCGATGGGCGAATTTCGGCATCTGGGAGGCGCCGGACGCGACCGCGCTGCATGAGGCGATCGCGTCGCTGCCGTTCTACCCCTGGCTGAAGGTGGTGGTGCGGCCGCTGGCAGCGCATCCTTCTGATCCGGGCCGAAGCTGACGAAGGTTCAGCAGCGTGATCACGTCTCCCCCCGCAACAGGCATCGACGGTCCGTTCTACGAGGATCTCCGCATCGGCGACCGCTTCGACGGAGCGCCGGTGATGCGGCTGAGCGATGGCCTTGCCGCTGCCCACCATGCAATCGTCGGCGGCAGGCTGAGGCTGGCCTTCGATGCGGCACTGTCGGCATCCGTGACCGGACTAAAGCAGCCTTTTGCCGCGCCGGCGCTGGTCTGGGACGTGGCGATCGGCCAGTCGACGCTGGTGACGCAGCGGGCGATCGCCAACCTCTTCTACCGCGGTCTGATCTTTCGCCGGGCGCCGGCGATCGGCGACAGTTTGAAGACCGTTACCACCATCATCGGGCTGCGGTCCGCCGCCGCCAGGCCGGGGCGTGCGTCGCGCGGCCTGGTCACCATGCGGATCGCCACCAGCGATCAGGAGGACCGACCGGTACTCGATTTCTGCCGGTGCGCGCTACTACCGGCCAGACAGGCAGGGGATGGTGCCGCGCAGGGCGAAACCGATCCGCCGCGATCCGAGTTCATGGGAGCGCCGGCGGCGATCGGCGGATGGAACCTCGACGCTTACCGCAAGGCGGTGCCTGGCCCGCATTTCAACGATCTCAGCGCCGGCACCATCCATCGCCTTGCCGGCGGCGATGTGGTGAGCAGCGCGCCGGAGCTGGCGCGGCTGACGATGAACCTGGCGACGATCCACCATGACCGCACCCAGACGGGGCAGCGCCTCGTCTATGGCGGCCATACGATCGGGCTGGCAGCGGCACAGTTGACCCGTGCACTGCCGTCGCTGGTAACCATTTTGGGCTGGCAGGACTGCGATCATCTGGGGCCGGTGCACGAGGGCGACACGCTGCACTCCGAAATCGGCATCGGGCACTGCGAGCCTCTGCCCGGCGGCGGTGGGCTGGTGCATTTGCGCTCACTGGTGCGGGCGACCGCTTCCGATGGCGGGATTTCCGACGTGCTCGACTGGCGATCAGTGGGGCTGTTCGCATGAGCGGCGGCATTCTCGCCGGCCTTAGCATCGTCGAGGGCTCGGCCTTCGTGGCGGCACCGCTTGGCGGCATGACGCTGGCACAATTGGGGGCCGACGTGATCCGCTACGACCAGATCGGCGGTGGGCTCGACCATGGCCGGTGGCCAGTGGCGGACAACGGCCAGAGCCTGTTCTGGGCCGGCATGAACAAGGGCAAGCGTTCGATCCAGATCAACCTGCAGTCGCCCGAAGGGCAGGACGTCGTGGCCAGTCTGATCGCGAGACCGGGGCCGGGCAACGGCATCTTCCTGACCAATTTTGCGGCGCGCGGCGCCCTCTCCTACGAGGCCCTGAAGCACCGGCGCAACGACGTCATCATGATCGCGCTGACCGGCAACAATGATGGAACCAGCGAGGTCGACTATACCGTCAACGCGGCAACCGGCTTTGCCGAAATCACCGGCGCGCGCGGCGCCACGGAGCCTACCAATAGCGTGCTGCCGGCCTGGGACATCGCGATGGGCGAGATGGCGGCGGTGGGCGTGCTTGCCGCCGACCGCCACCGCAGCCGCACCGGCAACGGGTCATTGGTGAAACTGGCGCTATCGGACGTAGCGCTGGCCATGACCGGCAATCTCGGTCGGCTGGCGCAGGCCGAACTTGGAGGCAGTGCCGAAAAGGACGGCAACTATCTCTATGGTGCGTTCGGGCGGGATTTCCTCACCGCCGACGACCGCCGCGTCATGGTGATGGCGCTGACCGGCCGGCAATGGGCCGTACTGCTGCAGGCGACCGGGCTGGACACGGCAAAGCTCGCGGCAACAAGCGGCGCCGACCTCGACAGCGAAGGCGGGCGTTATGCGGCGCGCGAGGCGATCGCCGCCCTACTGGCGCCGTGGTTTTCGGCACGGAGCTTCGCCGACGTGCGGCGCAGCTTCACGGCATCCGGCGTCTCGTGGGGGCCTTACCAGACATTCCGGCAATTGTTGGTCGAGGATCCGCGCTGCTCGACGGACAACCCGATGTTCGCAAAGGTCGATCACCCCGGTCTCGGATCGCTGCTGACGCCGACTTCGCCACTGGATTTCTCCTCGGTGGAACGGCTTCCTGCAGTCCGCGCGCCCGTACTTGGCGAGCACACCGACGAGATCCTGACCGAACTGGGGTTGAGCGACGGCGAGATCGGAAGCCTGCACGACCGCGGCATCGTCGCCGGTCCGGCGACGGCTTGAGCCGCGAAGGCTTTAGCGCAATTCCAGGAAAGGTGTGAAACGGTTTTCCGTCCGGAATTGCGTAGAAACAAAGAGATAGAGCGGTTCGGCGTTTCCGTGAAACGATGAACCGCTTTAGCGAGGCGGCGGCGCCACGGATTCGCGGTAAACCAGCTTCGGCGGGATATCGATGACGACATCCTGCGGTTCGCGCCCCTGGATCATGGCTTCGAGCTCGACGACGGCGCGCGCGCCCATTTCGGCGAGCGGGGTAATGATGGCGGTCAGCGGCGGCGCGGTAAAGATGGCGTCCTCGCCGTCGAGCGTGACCACCGAAAGATCGTCCGGCACGCGCACGCCGCGCACACGGGCCGCCGCCAGCGCACCGATGCCGACCAGCATGTTGAAGGCGAAGACGCCGGTCGGGCGTTGCGCCTCATCGAGCAGCCTGTGCAAGGCATCGTAGCCACCGCGGCGCGAGACCGGGCCGGCAATTTCGACGACGGCTGGCAGGCCGGCAGCCTGGCAGACTTCGACGAAGCCATGGCGCCGGCGTCGCGAGGTGTCGAGTTCGGGCAACGCGCCGATGAAGCCGAGGCGCCGATGGCCGGCCTCGATCAGGGTCTGCGCGGCAAGCCGTCCCGAAGCCTGGTCGTCGACGGTGACGCTGCGGCCGATGCTGGAACGGCGGTTGACGAAGACGTGCGGCACCGGATTGTTCTCGATGGCAGCGATCATCTCGCTGGTTTCGGCGCTGACGGCGATGATCAGCCCGTCGATGCGGCGTTCGCTGACCAACCGCATATAGGCGGCGGCGGAGGTGCGCTCGTCCGCAACCTCGGCAATGAGCATGACGTAGCCGGACCGTTCGGCCTGGCGCATCGCACCATGCACCGTCTCGGCATAGATTGGATTGGTGAGGTCGGGCAGCAGAATGCCGAGTGCGCCGGTGCGCTGGGTGCGCAGGTTGCGAGCAAGCGCATGTGGGCGATAGTTGACCCGGCTTGCCTCGTCGATGATTGCTTGGCGCGTCTGCGGCCGCACGCTGATGCCGCCGTCGTTGAGCACCTTGGAAACGGTGGAAACGTCGACGCCGACAGTGCGGGCAATGTCCTTCAGCGTGGCGCGCCCCGGCGGGCTGATTGGCTTCAAAGGCTTCAGCCCTTTCCGTACATGGCGAGCAGTTGCGCGTCGGGCGCATAGCGGTAGCAGCGCGAGGTCAAGCCGCCATCGACGGCCAGCGACTGGCCGGTGACGAACGAGGCCTCGGACGAAATCAGCCACGAGACGGCGGCCGCGATCTCCTCCGGCTCGCCGATGCGCTCGAGCGGATGCTGAATCGACATTTCCTTTTCAGCCACCGCGCTGTCGGGGCTGTCGCGGATCACGCGTTGCACCAGCGCCGTACGGACGGCGCCGGGCGCGACCGCATTGGCGCGGATGCCGATCGGCCCGTATTCGACCGCGATATAGCGGGTCAGCGCATCGATGCCGGCCTTGGCCACATCATAGGCCGCCCACATGTTGAAGGCCGAGCGGCCATGCACCGAGGAGACATTGACGATCGAACCGGTCGCCCGGTCTCGAACCCACGTCCGGATGGCTTCGGACGAGCCCCAGAAATGCGACATCAGGTTGACGGCGAACAAACGCTCGACCTCGGGCTCATTGGGTTCATGCAGATTGCCCATCAAGGCGATGCCGACATTGTTGACCCATCCGCGCAACGGCGCGAGTTGTTCCGCCGCCTCGCGGGCGGCTTTCAGCACCGAGCGGTCGGATGCGTCGCCGCACACCGCATGATGGCCGTTGCCAAGCGTCTTGCCAAGCGCCTCGGCTGCCGCCCGGTCAAGTTCGAGGCCGACGACATTCCAGCCGTCGGCGGCCAATCGGATCGCTATGGCGCGTCCTATGCCGTCGCCCGCACCTGTCACGACAACGCTTCCCAGGCTCATCGACGACCTCCCTGTCGGTTCGGGCTTCGGATGCGCTGGAAGGCCGCCATTCAGTCGCCTGGCACATTGTTGTTTGCCAGCGTGTAGAGGCCGTGCGCGACAGCTGTCAAGCGCCTGCGCCCGAGACAATTTTCACCCATAGAGCACGGCATCGATAACACGACGTGTTTGTTCAAGCAATCGTTTGAGCGATCATTAAGCAATCGATTGACTATTTAGATCGCCGGATGCAATCTGCCGTCCGGACCGATGCAGTCCCGTCGGCAGAACAAAGAAGAAACTGGGGAGTGAGACATGAGCGGAAAAGAGCAGACGGATCACCCGCGGCCCGGCGAAAACGCCGCCGTGGATACAGGCGGCCTGACGCGCCGCGACCTGATGCAGCGCGCCGGCATGCTGGGCCTGGCAACGGCGTTTGGAGGACTTGGCGGCACCGTGCCGCTCTACGCCGCCGGTTTCGACATGAAGAAGTTCGCCGGCACCAAAATCAATATCCTGATGACCGGCGATGAGAACGACCATCGCGCGCTCGCCGACATGATGCCGAAATTCGTCGAGGAGACCGGCATGGAACTGGAGATCACCTCGCCGGCACTCGGCGCGCTGATCGAAAAGACATTGCAGAACCTCAAGGCAGACAAATCCTCGTTCGAATTGATCGAGTATCTTGGGTTCCTGACGACCCAGCAGGTCGGCGGCGGCTATTACGAGCAGCTCAACGCCTATATCGACGATCCCGCAAAAACGCCGCCGGACTGGGATTTCGCCGATCTCATCCCGGCGGCGATGAAGAATGTCGGCATTTTCGACATGGCCTCCGGCACGGTTGGCAAAGGCAAGGACGTCTACGGCATACCCGGCCTGCATTCCGGGTCGGTCATCTATTTCTATCGCAAGGACCTGTTCGACGCGGCAGGCCTGCAGCCGGCCAAGACCTGGGACGAGTTCAAGGCTGCCGCCGAGAAGCTCAACACCGACGACGTGGCCGGTTGCTCCTTCATCGGCGCCAACGATTTCTCGCTCGCCGCGGTCGACTGGTACACTCGCTTCATCACCACTGGCGGCGTGCTGATGACCGGCAGCGCCAAGGAGAAGAATTTTAAGCCGCAGGTCAATTCCAAGGAAGGCATCGGCGCCTTGCAGATGCTGATCGACCTGCTGCCCTATGCGCCGAAGAATGTAACCAAATACGGCTTTGCCGAAAACGTCGACGGCTTCTCCACCGGCAAGATCGCGCAGATGATCTTCTGGTCTACAATTGCCGGGCCGATCCTGAACAGCGAGAATTCCATGGTCGCCGAGACCACCGCGACCACCCCGGTTCCTTCCGGCGACGGCAAGTCGCCGCGGGCAATCCAAGGCGGCTGGGGGGTCGGCATCCCGAAGAATATCGACCCGGCGAAGAAGGACGCCGCCTGGCTGGCGCTGACCTGGATCACCAGCAAGGCGGTGAACCGCTATTCCATCGAGAAATACAACATCGATGCGAACCGCACCTCGGCTTTCACAGATCCCGAGCTGGTGGCGAAGTTCCCCTACCTCAAGGACGCGCTGACGGCGATCGAGACGGCCGACACCATACCGACGTCGCTGATCCCGGAATTCTTTCAACTCAACGATGTCATGAACGTCGAGTTCAACGCGGCGCTGATCGGCACGCAAGATGCCAAGACTGCCTGTGAAAAAGTGCAGACCCAGTGGGAGGCGATCTTGCGGAAGGCAGGCCACCTTGCCTGATCGGTGCCCGCGCGGATCGCTGTGGATGTGATTTTCGATGAGCCTTGCGACAACCGCCGCCACCCAGACGAAATTCGTCTTCGGCACACGTGACGAGCCGGGGAGAGCCGTGTGGCTGCTCCTCGGCCCCTGCCTGCTTTACCTGATCGTCTTCAGCATTTATCCGCTGTTCCACAGCCTGCGCCTGTCGCTTACAGATTTGACCGCCGCGACCGGCACCGGCAATTTCGTCGGCCTCGCCAATTACCGTGCCCTGCTGGTCGATCCGCTGTTTTGGAACGCCGCCATGAACAGCGCCATCATGGTGTTTTTCTCGGTTTCCATCCAGGTCGTGCTCGGCGTCGCACTGGCGATGTTCTTCAACCTGCAGCTGAAGGGCGCCTGGATCGTGCGCGGCATCCTGTTGCTGCCGATGCTGATGACGCCGATCATCGTCGGGGTGATGTGGCGCGCCCTGCTCAATCCGGACTGGGGGCTGGTCAACTGGGCGATAAAGCAGATCGGACTGACGCCACCCGACTGGCTGGGCTCGGTCGGCATGTCGATGGTGACGGTGATCCTCGTCGACTGCTGGCAATGGACGCCATTCGTCTTCATCATCGTCTTTGCGCGCCTGCAGGCGCTGTCGCAGGATGTCTTCGAAGCCGCCCAGGTCGACGGCGCCGGCCCATTCGTCACCTTCCGGCGCATCACGCTGCCGATGCTGACGCCGGCCATCGTCTTCGCCGCCGTGTTCCGCGCCGTCGATGCTTTCCGTTCGTTCGACCTGATCTACGGGCTGAGCTATGGCGGGCCAGCGCGCAGCACGACGACGCTGTCCTTTTTCTCGTTCCAGAACGGCTTCCAGTTCCAGAATTACGGCTATGCCGCGGCGGTCGCCTACATGATGCTTTTGATCCTCGCCGTCGGCACGACAGTGATGCTCAGATACGTCCAGATCCGGCCCGGGAACTCGCGATGAAGACCCGCCCGGGCCGGGTCATCGCCTACCTCTTCCTCATCGTGCTCGGCATCTTCGGCGCCGCGCCCTTCCTCTATCTGGCGGTGCTGTCGACCAAGAAGCGCATCGAGATCCTGGCGCAGGTGCCACCGACGCTCAACCTCAACTGGACGCAGATCGTCAAGAACTACAATGAGGTGCTGTTCAGCCAGGGGATGCTGGCCTTCACCCTCAACTCCATCATCGTGGTCGGCATCGCAACCGCAGCCGCGATTCTGATCGGCACGCCGGCGGCCTATGCGTTTTCAAGGCTGCGCTTCAAGCATAGCGAGCAGCTGGCAAGCACCATCCTGTCGATGCGCTTCATGCCGCCGATCGCTGTCGCCATTCCGCTGTTTCTGATGGTCAAGACGGCCGGCCTGCAGGACAGTTATCCGGGCCTGGTCCTGCCCTATATCGCCTTTTCGCTGCCGCTCGTGGTGTGGATCATGATCGGCTTCTTCGACGAAATCCCGAGCGAGATCGATGAAGCGGCGATGATCGACGGCTGCACGCGCGTCGGTGTGCTGTGGCACGTCATGCTGCCGATCGTGCGGCCGGGCCTGGTGACGGCAGCGCTGTTCGGCGCGCTGTTCATCTGGAACGAGTTCCTGGTCGCACTCTACGTCATCGACAGCCGTGCCTTCCAGACCATATCGCTGGGTGCCGCGACCCTGGTCAGCGCGCAGCGACCGATCGACTGGAACATCGCCGCGACGGTCGGCGTCGTCACCGTCATCCCGATCCTCCTCTTCTCGCTTTTCGTCCAGCGCTACATCGTGCGCGGACTAACCGCAGGGGCCGTGAAATGAAGAACGATCTTTCGCCGGAACTGGTGACGGACAATCTCGGATGGCCGGAAGGGCCGACCGTGATGCCGGACGGCAGCCTGGTCTTCGTCGAAAGCTACCGCAGCCAGCTGACCATTGTCGGCAAGGACGACAAGGCAAGGCAATTCGCCTATGTCACCGGCGCGCCGAACTCCTGCGTGCTTGGCTCCGACGGCGCGCTCTATGTCTGCCAGAACGGCGGCACCGTCGGTCCGTGGCGCGCGCCTGAGATGACCGTGCCATCGATCCAGCGGGTGCGGCCGGGCGCCGGGCCGGAAATTCTGGTGACCGAGGTCGAGGGCGTCAAACTCAATGGCCCGAACGATCTGGTCTTTGCGCCGGATGGTACGCTGGTCTGGACCGACCCCGGCACCTATAATCCCGCCAGTCCCGACCCGAGCTACATTTTTGCGCTGGCACCGGACGGCAAGGCGACAATCAAGGTGGCCTTCCCAGAACCGGTGTTTCCGAACGGCATCGTCGTCGAGGCCGACGGCTCGATCGTCTGGGACGAATCTTACACCGGCCGTGTCAGGCGACTGAAGGGCGACGGCAGCATCGAGGATCTCGGCCGCATGCCGGGGGATAACCCGATCCTCGACGGCATGACGATCGCCGCCGACGGTTCGCTGCTGGTCACGGATCTGGTCGGCGGCGGCATCCATGTCGTCGCCCGCGACGGCGCCATCAAGGGCTTCATCAAGTGCGGCGGCGCGCCGACCAATCTCGCCTTCGATGGCGAGACGCTGTGGGTGACCGACGCCAGCGTGCTGGCATCGAGCGACAAACCGTCCTATGCCGGGCGCCTGTGGCGGCTGAAAGTGCCGGGCGGCGGCGCCCCGACCTACAAAGGCACGATCAAAATGGCAGCGGAGGCGGGCGCATGAGCCCGCGCGAACCGTTTCCCGGACTTTCCTATCAAGGCAAGGTCGCCTTCATCACCGGCGGCGGCTCGGGCATAGGCCGCGAGACGGCGCTGACACTGGCCGATCTCGGCGCCGATGTCGCCATCCTCGACTGGACCGCGGGCGCTGCTGCAGACACCGCCAGGCAGGTCAAGCACATCGGTCGGAAAGCGATCGCCTTCGAAGGCGATGCCGGTCATGAGAAGACCGTCGCCGATGCCTTTGCGGCGACGCGCAAGCAGCTTGGCGAAATCGATGTCGCCGTGGCCTGTGCCGGCGTGCTCGGCGTCGGCGGGCCGGTGTTCGAGACCTCGGTCGAGGATTTCGAGCAGGTGATGGGCGTCAACGTGCGAGGCTCATTCCTGGTGGTGCGCGAGGCGGCCAAGGGCATGCGCAAGCAAAAGAGCGGCGCCATCGTGCTGCTCTCCAGCCTCGATGGGCTGCAGGCCGAGCACGGCATGTTCTCCTACTGCGTGTCGAAGGGAGCGCTGCTCAACCTTGCCCGCGCGGCGGCGCTCGACCTGGCGCGGGACCGGGTCACGGTCAATTGCGTCTGCCCGAGCGTGACCCATACGCCGCTGCTGGCCGGACGGCTGGCAGCGCTGCCGAATGGTGACGAGATCCTCGCCTCCTACGCCGAGCGGCATCCGCTCGGCCGGGTGCTGACACCGCGTGACATAGCAGCGGCGATTGCGTTCGTTGCCTCGCCCATAGCCAATGGCATTACAGGCGCTGCCATTCCGGTCGATGCAGGCATCGGTGCCACATGGGACAATTTTCGCGACCCGGCCTGGATCAAGGGCTGATCTTGACATCCGGAATCTGAGGTCTTCGGTATCAAACAGGCCCGCAGCGCCCACGACAAGGGACGTCATGGTCGTTTGGAGTAGATGGGCGCCGGGAGCAATCCGGCCGACGCAGTCCAGGAATCGCCTGCCTGGAAAATATCACGCAAACTGATGCAATCTGATGGTAGGGCTGATGGCGCCTGCGGATGCGCCAACTACCACTGGCAGATGAAGGCTTGCCATCGATCGAAAAAGGGGATGCTCTGATGCACCCAGGTCGACGCTGGCAGAATACGATCGCGGTTTTTGCCGCGCACGGTTTTTCGCCGCGATCGTCGTGGGAGGAGGAGTTCGGTTCAAATGGGAGGAAATCAAATGCTGACGAGGCTAAGACTGCTTGTACTTGGCTTGGTGGTGGCGCTGGCCATTCCGGCCGCGGCACAGGCCAAGACATTCTACTGGATTTCGCATGGCGGCCCGGCCGATCCGGTCTGGACCTACTTCCTTGCCGGCGCCAAGCAATGGGCGACGGACACCGGCAATACCGTCAACACCTCGTTCCACAATGGTGACGTGGCGTCGCAGCAGGAAGCCGTTCGCGCCGCAATCGCCGCCAAGGCCGACGGCATCACCACCACCAGCCCCGATCCGGGCAGCCTTGTCGAGATCGTCAAGGAAGCGCGGGCGGCGAACATCCCGATCATCAACTTCAACACGCCCGACCCGAAGGCGGATTTCAACGCCTATGTCGGCGGCGACAACGTCACCTTCGGCAAGCATTGGGCGCAGTATCTGGTCGACAAGGGCCTAGTGAAGAAGGGCGACTTCGTCTGGATGCCGGTCGAAATTCCCGGCGCCACCTATGGCGTCCAGGAAGAGGAAGGCATCAAGAGCGTCTTCGAGCCGCTCGGCATCACTTATGAAATCACCGAAGCGACGCTCGACCAGGCCGAAGTGATCAACCGCATGGTCGATTACCTCACCGCCAACAGGGCCAAGGTCAAGGCGGTCATCGGTCTCGGCGACCTTGTCACCGGTTCGATCAAGCGAGTGTTCGACCAGGTCGGCGTCAAGCCGGGCGAAATCCCGGTTGTCGGCTGGGGCAACTCGCTCGATACCACCCAGGAAGTGCTGAACGGCTACGTCAATGCCGGCCAGTGGCAGGATCCGCAGGCGACCAGCTACGTCGCGCTCTCGCTCGCCAACATGGCGGCGAGCGGCATTCCGCCCGGCTTCGACGTGATCACCGGCGCGCTGTACGAGAAGGACACCGCGGCAGTCTACGACAAGATCCTGTCCGGCAAATAAATCCGCGATCGAGTTGGTCACGGCCGCTCCGGCGGCCGTGACTGTCTCATCAATCCGCCGAAGCCGGTTGCCGTCTCGGCCAGTTCCAATCCTATCGCGGGTCCAAGGTGGAAAATCGTTCCCTTATCCAACGCTCGATCGCGCGGCCAGAGTTCGGGCCTTTCGTGCTGCTTGTCGTCGAGATTGCCGTGTTCTGGGGCATCAATCACGACTTCCTGTCGCCGCAGAACATCTCGAACACGCTGGCCTTCACGGTCGAACTCGGGCTGATCGCGCTGGCGATGACACTGCTGATGACATCGGGCGAATTCGACCTCTCGGTCGGCTCGGTGTTCGGCTTCTCGCCGGTCCTGATGTGGACGCTGTTCAACAGCGGTCTCACCTCGCTCGAAGCCGCCTTCGCCGTTGCCCTGGTGGTTGCCGCCTTCATCGGGCTGGTCAATGGCTGGTTCGTGACGCAGCTCAAGATCCCGTCCTTCCTGGTGACGCTGGGCATGCTGCTGGTGGTGCGCGGCACCGCTTTGTTCGTCACCAACGGGTTTCCGCAGCGGACCTGGAGCGCCGAGGGGAGCTGGCTGGCGGAAGCCCTGGTCGGCGATTTCTTCATCGGGCCGTTCCGTATCTATATGTCGCTGTTCTGGTTCATCGCGGCCGCCGTCGCGCTCGGCTACGTGCTGACGCAGAGCCGGATCGGCAACTGGATCCAGGCGGCCGGCGGCAACCCGAGTGCCGCAAGGGCGCGCGGCGTCAATGTCAGCGGCGTCAAGATCGGCCTGTTCATCCTGTCGTCGATCCTGGCCTCGCTTGCCGGCGTCATCAGCTCGCTGCGCACCTCGGCGGCCAACCCCAACAGCGGCACCGGCTACGAGCTCGAAGTCATCGCCATGGTGGTGATCGGCGGTACGGCGCTGACCGGCGGGCGCGGCACCATCATCGGCACAGTGCTCGGTATCCTGATCCTGCGCGTGATGCGCAACGGCATCGTGCTGATCGGTGTGCCGGGCCTTGCCTACAACATCTTCATCGGCGCTATCATCCTCGGCATGATGGCGCTCCACTCCTGGCTGGAACGCCGGCATCAGGCAGGGACTTGAGACGATGGTCGAGCCGCTGATCCGCATGACGAACATCCGCAAGTCCTATGGCCGCGTTCAGGCGCTGGTTGATGCCAATTTCCATGTCAACGAAAGGGAGATCGTCGGACTGCTCGGCGACAATGGCGCCGGCAAGTCGACGCTGATCAAGGTGCTGTCGGGCGCGGTCCCGCTGACCAGCGGCGACATCTTCATCCGCGGCAAGAGGGTAAATTTGCGCAGCACCAGCGACGCCATCGCCCACGGCATCGAGACGATCTACCAGGACTCGGCGCTGGTGACGCAACTGTCGATCGCCCGCAACCTGTTCCTTGGACGCGAGCCGATCAAGCCGCCGCGTTTCCTCAACCGCATGGACCAGGAGGCGATGAACGTGGTTGCCCGCGACCTGCTCAAGCAGGTCGGCATCTCGAAGAACATTCCGCCGACGACGCCGATCGGCTCGCTCTCCGGCGGCGAGCGGCAGGCGGTGGCGATTGCACGCGCCATGCATTTCGACAGCGACCTCATCATCCTCGACGAGCCGACCAACAATCTCGGCGTCGCCGAAACGCAAGGCGTTCTAAGCTTCGTGCGCAGCGCCCGCGATTCCGGCCATTCCTGCATCTTCATCGCCCACAACATCCACCACGTCTTCCAGGTGGTCGACCGCATCGTCGTCATGCGCCGCGGCAAGGTGGTCGCCGACGATATCGACCCGAAGAAGACCAGCGTCGCCGAAGTCGAACGCGTCATCACCGGCATGTCGGACAAGGAGATCCACGACGCGCTGGTCGAGCGCACAAAGCGGCACGACTGACCGCCGGCTGACCGCCGAGGCACTGGATCGCATCGCCACATGGTTGCGAGATGAAAGCCACCGTTTCGGATATTGCCAGGAGCTGCGGCCTGTCGACCGCGACGGTCGACCGTGTGCTCAACAACCGGCCGGGGGCGAGTGCCGCCAACCGGCAGCGCGTGATGGAGGCAGCCAAGCAGCTCGGCTATCTGCCGGTTGTCGACCAGGTCGCGTTGCCCTCACGGCCGGCACATCTCGAATTCTTCCTGCCGATCGGCAGCAATGCCTTCATGGCCGATCTGGCCAGGCACATCGAGGATTATGCGGCGCGCCTGCCGCTGGTCGCCTCCTGCCGCATCCACAAGCTCGCCGGGATCTCGCCGAGCGCCTTACAAGGGGCCGTCGAAAACCTCTCGCTCAAGGCGAACGGTGTCGGCGTCATCGCCATCGATCATCCGAGAACGCGCAACATCTTGCGCGAGATCGTCGAGGCCGGCATCCGCCTGGTCACGCTGGTGTCCGACGTTCCCGGCGCGCCCCGCTCGGCCTATGTCGGCATCGACAACCGGGTGGCCGGCCGTACCGCGGCGCTGCTGATGGGACGGTTCCTCGGCGGCCGCCAAGGCCATCTGGCGATGGTGGTCGGCTCACGTTCCTATCGCGGCCACGAGGAACGTGAAATGGGCTTTCGCTCGGTGCTCGGCGAGGAGTTCCCCAATCTGACCGTCACCAGTGCCGTCGAGATCAACGACGAGCCGGAGGTCAGTTATACCGCGACCATGAAGGCGCTGCACAACGAGCCGGAGCTGCTCGGCATCTACTGTATCGGCGCCGGGCGCTCGGGCGTGGCAAAAGCATTGCTCGAAGCCAGGCCGCAGAAGAAGCCGGTGTTCATCTGCCATGACCTGACGCGCGAAACGCGCGGCTATCTTGTCGACGATCTGCTCGACGTCGTCATCGACCAGAATGCGCGGCTGATCGCGGAACAGTCGGTCATTCGCCTGCTCGGCTCGATTGCCTCGTCGGCGCCCTATCTGACGCGGAAATTCATCGAGCCGCGCCTGATCTTCAAGGAAAATGTCCCGGTGCAGTGATGCCGCGCGAGGGCGGTGTTCGCTCGGCCTCGATCGTTAAAATTCGGTTGATACCGCAAATCTGCACATCAGCTATGCAACTTTTGTGGTTGCCGAATCATTGGGCAACCAGTAAGTTCATAAGCGTCGGCCATCTACTCCTCCCAGATGCGATGCCGACGTTGAATTCGGTGCACCTCCTCCCGCACCGCATTCGAAAATCAAGCCCGCTGCCACCTCCTCCCGGCAGCGGGCTTTTTTCGTTCCGGCTCTGAGGTATCGGCCAAGGCTGGGGCCATGACTATCACCGGGACGAGTACCGATCCGCGAATCGATGGGCCTTCGCTGAGATCGCCACGGCATTTCCGGGCGGAATCCTGTCACACTTGTCACTCTCACCAATTCGCTGCCGGCCCTATCTTGCCCTCACAACCAACAAGCAATACGCCGCGCAAGGAATGGCGCGGCGGCAGACGGAGAAGTGTGGTGACGACACATCCGAATGGGACGAAAGAGCGCTCGGCGGCGCGGCTCGTAACCAACGAGCTGTCAATGGTTTCGCCGCTTGCGAGACTATCTGGCCCTGAAAGAAGTGATCAGGCCTTCCGCCATGCGGACGAACTGCGCGCTCGGGCCTTCGGCGCCGACGCTTTGCAGGCTGACACGGGCGCCCTCGAGCAGAAGCGACAGCGTGTCGGCGAGAAGTTCGGCCTGGCCGATGCCGGCATCGCGACACAGCGAGACCAGCCGCTCGCGCTGCGCTTCCTTGAGTTCCTTGATCACTTGCCTTGCCGGATGATCGGTCTCGCTCAGCTCGATGGCGGCGTTGGCCATGTCGCAACCGCGACGATCCGACATCAGGCAATCGGCCGCCATCCGGACCCAGGCGTGCAGTTGCGCCAGTTTGTCGCCCGGATTCTCGGCCTCGAACTTTTCCCACATCGCGTTGGCGCTGCAGGCGGTCGCCCGCAGACATTCGATGATCAGGTCGTCCTTGGACTCGAAATGCCGGTAGAGCGTCATCTTGTTGGTACCGGCGGCCTCGGTGATGGCGTCGATGCCGACGCCGCGAATGCCATGCTTGTGAAACATGTCCCGTGCCGTCTCCAGGATCCTGTCCCGGGGGCGACCACGCTCCACAACACTGTCTGTCATCAAAACCTCCGTGATTGCGTTTCCCGAAATTCCCTCGGTGCACCTCTTGACTAGGGTGTTACCGGTCTGTAACGTTAGAGATGTTACTTACCTGTAACACCCGCATTGCATCATGTCAAACTCGCAAGTGCCGGCCATCAGCCCCGCCCAATCGGCAAGGGGACGAACCGCACCTTACGGCCTCGGCCGGCGAGCAAGAGAACACCCGATCCGCGGCCTGCCGCGGATCGCCAAAAACCAGGAGCCGCTTCGATGTCGCAGCGCAATGATCTGACGATCGATGAAGTCGTGAAGGATCCGATGATCCGCATGCTGATGAAGGCCGACCGCGTCGATCCGCGGTCTTTCGAGGCGATGCTGCGTGCGCTGGCGGACGAGCAGGCCGAGCGCCGCAACGCGCCGCGTCGCCCGCTGCAAGATTTCGGCTTTCTCGAAGATTCCGGCTCAACGCGCAGCCGGCGACTGTCCAGGGTGGCCAGGGCCTTTGGCCGGGCCAGAGCATCGGGCGAGGCGTGCATCTCATGGTAAACTTCTTCATTCATCGTCCGATCTTTGCGTCGGCGATCGCCATCATCATGGTGCTCGCCGGGGGCATTTGTTATTTTCTGCTGCCCGTCTCGCAGTTTCCCGACATCACGCCGCCCCAGGTCGTGGTCAGCGCCCACTACCCGGGCGCCAGCGCGCAGGTTGTCGCCGACACGGTGACGACGCCGCTCGAACAGCAGATCAACGGCGTTCAGGGCATGACCTATATGTCGTCGTCGAGCTCCAATGACGGCTCCTCGACGATCACCATCACTTTCGAGGTCGGCTATTCCCTGAGCACCGCCGCCGTCGACGTCCAGAACCGCGTTTCGCAGGCGGCTTCCTCGTTGCCGGCCATCGTCAACCAGGGCGGCGTGACGATCAAGAAACAGAACCCGAACTTCGTCCTGATCGTCGACCTCACCTCCCCGGACGGCTCCGTCAACCCGGTCACTTTGAGCAATCTCGCCTACCTGCAGGTGGTCGATCCGCTGAAGCGCCTGCCTGGCGTCGGCGACGTGCAGATCTTCGGCGAGCGGCGCTATTCGATGCGCGTTTGGCTCGATCCCGACAAGCTCGCCAATCTCGGCATCACCGCCGTCGACGTGCAGAACGCCGTCGCCGAGCAGAACGTCCAGGTGGCGGCCGGCAAGATCGGGCAATCGCCGGCTCCGGCCGGCACCGCTTTCGAGATGCAGGTCAACGCCGTCGGCAGGCTGAGCGACCCCAAGGAGTTCGGCGACATCGTCGTGCGGGCCAATACCGCCAACGGCTCGTTGGTGCGGCTCCGCGACGTTGCGCGCATCGAGCTCGGCGCGCTGCAATATTCGTCGTCGGCCTTCTTCGGCAAGGACCCGACGGTGGTGCTCGCGGTCTACCAGATGCCGGGCTCCAACGCGCTCGATCTGCAGCAGCGCGTCAAGGACAAGATGCAGGAGCTGTCGGCCCGCTTCCCGAAGGGGGTCAGCTATGCCATGCATTACGATACGACACGTTTCGTATCGGCGTCTATGCATGACGTGCTGATCACGCTCGGCGAGGCGCTGGTCCTGGTCGTCGCGGTGGTGTTCATCTTCCTGCAAAGCTGGCGCACCACGATCATCCCGACGATCGCGATTCCGGTGTCGCTGGTGTCGACATTAGTCGTCATGTACATGTTCGGCTTCTCCCTGAACATGCTCAGCCTGCTCGGCATGGTGCTGGCGATCGGCCTCGTCGTCGACGACGCGATCGTCGTCGTCGAGAATGTCGAACGCCAGCTCGAGGCCGGCCTCAAACCGCTGGCTGCCACGCGTACGGCGATGGCCGAGGTCACCGGACCGATCATCGCCACGACCGCCGTGCTGATGGCCGTGTTTGTGCCGGTTGCCTTCATCCCCGGCGTTTCCGGCCGGCTCTACAACCAGTTTGCCCTGACGGTCGCGATCTCCTTCGGCATCTCGGCCTTTGTCTCGCTTACGCTTACTCCGGCGCTCAGCGCGGCGTTCCTGCGCCACCGGCCTGAAACGCAGTTCGTGCTGTTCCGCTGGTTCAACATGGGCTTCGAACGGCTGTCGCATGCGTATGCGAATGGCGTGCGCATTCTCATCCGTCTGCGCTGGATCATGCTTGGCCTGTTCGCGGCCGGACTTGTCGCGACCTACTTCGTCTGGCAGCGCCTGCCCTCGACCTTCCTTCCGGTCGAAGACCAGGGCTACTTCTTCGTCGTTATCCAGCTCCCCGACGGGGCCTCGCTGGAACGCACCGATGCAGTGGCGCAAAAGGCACGCGATATCCTGCAGAACACGCCCGGCGTCGACATTGTCGGCTCGATCAGCGGCTTGAACTTCCTGACCAGTGCCGCGCAGTCGAACTCGGCGGTCGAATTCGCCATCCTGAAGCCATGGGACGAACGCGGCCCCGACCAGAGCGCCTCGAAGCTCGTCGCCGACGTGCGCAACAAGCTGCTGCAAATTCCGGAGGCTTTTGCGCTGAGCTTCGACCCGCCTTCGATCCCGGGCATCGGCACCACCGGTGGCTTCGAGTTCCAGGTCGAGGATCTGACCGGCCGCGGCAGCGTGGCGCTCAACGATGCGACGCAAGCTGTGATTGCCGAGGCGCGCAAGCAGCCGGAGCTCAACCCACAGCAATTGTTCTCGTCGTTCTCGACCTCGACGCCGCAGTTCAACTACGATCTCGATCGCGCCAAGGCAAAGCTGCTCGGGCTCAACCTGCCGGACGTCTTCAACACGCTGCAGATCTATCTCGGCTCGCTTTATGTGAACGACTTCAACCTGTTTGGCCGCACCTTCCGGGTGACGATCCAGGCCGACAAGGACTCTCGAGCCGGTCCGGCCGACATTTCGCGGCTCTATGTCCGCAATGCGTCGGGTGGCATGGTGCCGCTGAGCACGCTGGGCAAGCTTGTGCCCATCGTCGGCCCCGAGACCGTGCCGCACTACAACAACAATGCGTCGGCCCTGATCAATGGCGGCGCCGCCCCCGGCTTTTCGTCCGGCCAGGCGGTGGCGGCAATGGAACGTGCCGCTGCCACGGCGTTGCCGAGAGATTTCGGCTACGAATGGACCGGCATCACCTATCAGGAGCTCAAGGCGGGATCGATCGCATCCGTCGTCTTCGGCCTCGCCATCGTCTTCGTTTTCCTCATCCTTGCCGCGCAATATGAGAGCTGGGCGATGCCGTTCATGGTGCTGCTGGCGGTGCCGCTCGCATTGTTCGGTGCGTTCGTCGTGCTGTGGCTGCGCGGCATGCAGATCGACGTCTACTCGCAGATCGGCTTCGTCATGCTGATCGGACTGGCGGCCAAGAACGCGATTCTGATCGTCGAGTTTGCCCGGCGCCGGCGCGAAGAAGGCCTCAGCATCGTCGACGCCGCGATGGAAGCGGCGCGGCTGCGGCTGCGGCCGATCCTGATGACCGCCTTCGCCTTCATCCTCGGCGTGCTGCCGCTGATGTTCGCTACAGGTGCAGGTGCCGCGAGCCGGCAGTCGATCGGCACCACTGTCTTTGGCGGCATGGTCGCGGCGACCATCCTGTCGCTGGTGTTCGTGCCGGTCTTCTATGCGGTGATCGAGCAGCTGCGCGAGCGCCGCAGCGAGAGCGAACCGGTCTCCGAAACGACTGAACAACCAACCGCCGAACCCGCCTTCGAGCCATTGGCCGAAGCGGCTGAATAGGACTGGAGAATCGATCATGCGTAAATGGAAAATCGCGCTGGGAACGGCCGTCGCCCTTGGGGCGATTTCGATGGCGAGCGTTCACTTGCTCGACATGGGCAGTCTCAGCCTCAACGCCGGCACGGCCGGGGCGGCGACACCCAAGCCGGAAGCCTTTGTCATGCCGGTGCCGGTGGTGAGCGTCGTCAAGAAGACGATCCCGATCTATCTCGACTACGCCGCCCGGGTAGAGCCAATCCGCAGCATTACGCTGCAGGCACGCGTGCCGGGCTATCTGCAGGAGCAGGTCGCCACCGACGGCAGCGACGTTGCAAAGGGCGACCTTCTCTACAAGATCGCCCCGGAGGATTTCCAGGCTGCCCTCGAGCAGGCGAAGGCGCTTATCCAGCGCGACACGGCAACACTCGACTATGCGCGCTCCAATCTCGGGCGCGGCAGCGAGCTCGCCAAGAGCGGCTATCTCGCCAAGGACGTGTTCGACCAGCGCACCAGCACCTTGCGCGGGGCTCAGGCCTCGCTCGCCGTGAACCAGGCCGCCTTGCGGACCGCCGAGCTCAATTTGAGCTATACCGAAATCCGTGCCCCGTTCGCGGGACGCATCGGACGCAGCCAGGCTTCCGTCGGAACGCTGGTCAGCGTTGCCGGCACGGTGCTCAACTCGCTGGTGCAGCTCGATCCGATCTACGTCACCTTCAATCCGAGCGAAACGGACCTGACCCAGATCGAGGAAGCTCGGGCTGCGGGACCGATCAGTGTCGACGTCCTGCTTCCCGGTGAAACCGAACCGCGCCAGAAGGGCGATCTTACCTTCATGGACAACACAATCGATCGCTCGACCGGCACGATCACGGCACGGGCGACGGTCGGCAACGGCAAATTCACGCTGCTGCCCGGGCAGTATGTCCGCGTCCGGCTGCACGTCAAAGAGCAGCCCGATGCGCTGATGGTGCCGCAGACGGCACTCGGCTCAGGCCAGCTCGGCAAATACCTCTATGTCGTCGGCAAGGACAACACCGTCGACCAGCGCATCGTTTCGCTCGGACCGACCAATGGCGATCAGGTGGCCATCTTGAGCGGCGTAGCCGAAGGCGACCAGGTGATCACCGGCAATCTGCAGAAGATCGGCCCGGGAATGCCGGTCTCGCCGCTACCCCAGAAACCGGCCACCTGATAACCCCCATCAGGTCCGGTCCCGCGGCGCCCTCGGCTCCCACGCCGAGGGCGCCGTTTTCTTGCTGAGCAGGGTCGGCAAGATTGGCCTCATCGGCGCACTCGGCCTTGGCAGGAGCCATGAAGGCGCAAATAGAGCGGGCCGTGACGTACCCATCTGCCGCAAGCTGCAGGCCAGCGGAGAACCTGAACCCGCAATTACCCTCTTGTTAGATTGTCGACAATCTGCTTGTGTAGCTTTTGGTCTCCTGGAGCACCGAATGGCGAAGCTGGATTTCAGTCCGATCGCGGATACGACACGCCGGGCCGAGATCGTGGCGCTGCTCCGGCGCGCGATCCTGACCGGCCAGTTAGAGCCAGGACAAAAACTCAACGAACTCAGGATTTCCGAGCAGATGCGGGTGAGTCGTGCGCCGCTGCGTGAGGCGATGCGCGAGCTGGTGCAGGAAGGCATCCTGACCAGCATCCCCTACGCCGGAACCTTCGTCATCGACGTTACCGCCAAGGACATCGACGATGCCTATTCGCTCAACAAGGTGCTGGACGAATTCGCCATCGAGCGGACCTGGCCGCTTCGCGACCAGCGCTTCTTCGACGAGATCGACCGGCGGCATGCGGCGGTGAAGCAGGCGACGCGCGAGTTGGACACGACGCGGCAGATCGAAACGGCGCTGCAACTGCATGGACTGATCCACGAATGGGCCGACAACTCGGTGCTGCTGGAAACCTGGCAGCGGCTGGCCAGCCGGCTGCAGATGTATTTTGCGCTGTACCAGCGGGCCCGCAACGAGCCGGTGCCTGCCGAAGACGCTCACGAAACCTATGTGCAGTTGCTCCAGGGCAGCGACATGCGCGCTGCCCAGCGCCACGCCAAGGAGCATATCGATTTGGATTTCGAGGAACTGCTCGCCTATGCGCGCGGGCTGGAAGAGCGCGGCTCAAAGGGCGCCGGTGCCGATCGTAGCGGCCGGCCCGAAGGCGGTTGAAACCGACAAGTTTGGCGGGTCATCCCGGAACATAGGCAACGGACAGAAAACGTGCAGATCAAAACCATCAAAGCCTACCATGTCGTGCAGCCCTTCGTTGACGGGCCTTATCGTATGTCCAAGGGGCGCGTCGCCGATGCGTTCGACGCGGTGATCGTCGCCGTCATCGCAGATAGCGGGCTCACCGGCTGGGGCGAGATGGCGCCGCTCGGCAATTTTTATTCACCGGCGTTCGCCGCCGGCACGCGCGCCGGCGTCGTCGAGATCGCGCCGCATCTCATGGGCCATGACCCACGCGGGCTTGCCGGGATCAACAGGCTCATGGATACGGTGTTCAAGGGCCATCCCTACGTCAAGTCGGCGCTCGACATGGCATGCTCGGATCTCGCGGCGCGCGCCGCCGACGTGCCGCTGGTTACGTTGCTTGGCGGACGCGAGAGCGAGACGGCCGAACTCTACAAGGTCGTCACCCATGGCACGGTCGACGCGATGGCTGCACTTGCCAAGCGCATCGTCAAAGACGGCTTTCATCGACTGCAGGTCAAGGTCGGCGGCAACGTCCATGACGACATCGAACGCGTCACAGCCGTCGCCGCCGCGGTGCCGAAGGGCACCGTCATCTTCTGCGACGCCAATGCCGGCTGGACGCCTTACCAGGCACGCCAGTTCGTGGATGCGACGCGCACCATCGACTACACGTTCGAACAGCCCTGCACGACGATCGACGAATGCATGTCGGTGCGCCGCTCGCTTGACAAACCGATGGTGCTCGACGAATCCGTCGCCTCGCTGGACGACATGCTCGACATCCACCGCAAGCGCGCTGCCGACGGGCTGACGCTGAAGATCTCGCGGCTCGGAGGAGTGACCAAAACGCGCCAAATCCGCGACCTCGCCGTCGATCTCGGCTTCATGATCACCGTCGAGGACACTGGCGGCGCCGAGATCGACACATCGGCCATGGCGCATCTGTCGCTGTCGACGCCCGAGGAGCGCCGGCTGCACGCCATCGCCTTCCACGAATGGGTGACGGTGCGCACCGCATCCAATATGCCGCCGGTCTCGGGCAGCCGCATGGGCATTCCGGACGGGCCGGGACTTGGCATCGATGTCGTTCCCGACCTGCTCGGCGCGCCCTTCTTCGAGATCGGCAGCTGAGGTAGAGACCGCGCCACCTCAAGGCAACGTCGAGCAACCCGCATCGGTCGGCGCCGTCCGGCTACCTGCAGAGGTCGTGCCCTGACCGGCAGCTGACCCCAAGCGATCGGCCATTCCAGAGCGGGAATGTCCCAATTGCAGGTTGAAATATTTTTCATTTGGAAATAGGAATGTTCAAAACGTTGATTTGGACGCTGCGGCGCGTCAAGAACTGGAGGAAGCGACATGTCCCATCCGCAATTTGCAGCGGAACTTCTGCAGCGCGCTGAACAGCAGGGGCCGATCACCATCGGGCTTGCCGGCGCCGGTCAGATGGGCACCGACATCGTCGTCCAGGTGGCACTGATGCCGGGCATGCGGATCGGCGCTATTTCCGAGGTCAGGCCGCAGGCAGCGATCGACGCGGCGCTGCTCGCTGGCCACGACCGTTCCGACATCGTCCAGGCCGGCAATGCGGCGGCGATCGACCGCGCCATCGAGGCCGGCAAGATTGCGGTGACCGAAGATTTGCACGCGCTGGCGGCGGCCGGCCGGATCGACGTCATCATCGACGCGACGGGCAATCCCAATATCGGCACGCTGTTCGCGCTGGAAGTGATGAAGAACGGCAAGCACATCGTCATGCTCAATGTCGAGGCCGACATCACGATCGGCCGCTTCCTCAAGGACGAGGCACGCAAGGCCGGCGTCGTCTATACCGGTGCCGCCGGCGACGAGCCGGCCTGCACGCTGGAGATCATCGGCTTTGCCAAAAGCCTCGGCTTCAACATCATCGCCGCCGGCAAGGGCAAGAACAATCCGCTGAAGATCGACGCCATGCCGGCCGATTACGAGAAAGAAGCGGCCGAGCGCAACATGAATGCGCGCATGCTGGTCGAATTCGTCGACGGCTCGAAGACGGCCATCGAAATGGTGGCGATCGCCAATGCCACCGGCCTGGTGCCCGACGTGCCGGGCATGCACGGCCCAACCGCAACGCTGGAGGAGCTCGCCAGCGTGCTCTGCCCGCGCGAGGATGGCGGCGTGCTGCATCGCAAGGGCGTGGTCGATTATTCGATCGGCAAGGGCGTGGCGCCCGGCGTGTTCTGCATCATCGAGACCCAGCATCCGCGCGTGCTGGAGCGTATGATCGACCTCAAGGTCGGCAAAGGCCCCTATTTCACGATCTTCCGGCCCTATCATCTGACCAGCCTGGAAGTGCCGCTGTCGGCGGCGCGCGCCGTCGTCTACAAACGGGCCGACATGGAGCCGCTCGACCGTCCGGTCGCCGAGGCGGTGGCGGTTGCCAAGAGCGATCTTGGCGTCGGCCAGTCGCTCGGCATGATCGGCGAGAACGACTATCGCGGCTTCGCCATGACATGGGAAGATGCACGCGCCCGGGGCGCGCTGCCGCTCGGCCTTGCCGAACGGGCCAAGGTGGTCAAGCCGCTCAAGATCGGCGATTTCCTGACCTATGAAAATTGTGTACCCGACGATTCGATGGTGATAACCCAGATCCGCCGTCGTCTCGATCAGTCGGACGGACGGTTCGCTACCAACGCGGCTTGACCCCGCCGGATCTCCGCCTGATGGACGATATCGTAATCGGGATCGACGCCTCGACCACGGCCGTGAAGGCGATTGCCTTCACCCGCGACGGCGAGGAGCTGTTCCAGGCGCGCGAGACTTATCCGCTTTCAAATCCGAAGCCCAGCCATTTCGAGCAGGACGCCGAACATTGGTGGACGGCGCTGCTTGGCGCATTGAAGCAGGTCACTGAGGCGGTCGGCGCTTTCCGCGTGGCGGCGATCTCCATTGCCCACCAGCGCGAGACCTTCACGCTGGTCGACAGCGCCGGCAAACCACTTATTCCGGCGATCCTGTGGCTGGACGAACGCGCCCGGCCGCAGGTTATCAGGCTTTCGGCCGAACTCGGCCGCGAGGCGATCCGCGACTGGAGCGGCAAGCCGCCGGACCCGACACCGGCGCTCTACGCCATCGCCTGGCTTGCCGAACACCAGCCTCAGGTGCTTCACCAGGCAGCGGCACTGGTCGACGTGCACGGTTTCTTCGTCCAGCGGCTGACCGGGCGATTGGTCACCAGCACCGCAAGTGCGGATCCGCTCGGGCTCCTCGACGTCGAGAGAGGTACCTGGCATCCCCGCCTCGTTGCGGCCGCCGGACTGCAGATGGAGCAATTGCCCGACCTGGTCGCGCCGGGCGCAATTTGCGGCGGGCTTTCCGCAACCGCGGCGCAACTGACCGGCCTGAGGGCCGGCACGCCGGTCGTTGCCGGCGCTGGGGACGGCCAGGCGATGGGCCTCGGCATGGGCGTCTACGGCGAAGGCAAGAGCTATCTCTCGCTCGGCTCCGGCGTGGTCAGCGGCTGCTATTCCGGCAAGGTGAAAACCTCGGACGCCTTTCGCACGCTGGTCTCGCCGACCGGTTCCGGTTTCATGCTGGAGACAGTGCTGCGTTCGGGCATGCAACTGGTCGACTGGATTGTCCGCACGACCGGTTCGCCGTCGGCGGCAGCACTGGAGAAAGCGGCGCTGGAGGTTGCCGCTGGCAGCGAGGGCCTGCTCGTCATGCCCTATTGGGCCGGCGTCATGAGCCCCTATTGGGATGGTGCCGCGCGTGGCGCCATTGTCGGCCTGTCGCTCGACCACCGGCCGGAGCATCTTTTCCGCGCTGTCCTGGAAGGCATCGCCTTCGAGCAGGCCGTTGCCACCGAGGCCATGGAAGCCCAGGCCGGCGGACAGGCGGCGATGATTGCCGCCGGCGGCGGCACCAATTGCGTACTCCTCATGCAGATCATGGCAAGCGTGCTCGAGCGGCCGATCTCGGTTTCGCCGGTCAACGAAGCCGCCGCACTCGGCGCCGCCATGCTGGCGGCCGCCGCGGTCGGCTGGTTTGCCTCGCCGGAAGCCGCCGCAAAGGCAATGGCTGCCGCTCCCACCATGCATGTCGACCCGGTCGATGGACTTGTTGCCGGCTATCGCGGCCGCAAGGCAATCTACCGCGATCTCTATCAAGCGACGCGCGATATCCACGTGCGGCTGAGTGCTCTCAACGCGACTAGCGGTTGAGCAGCCCCTTTGCCGCATCCTCGTCGGTGATCAGAACCGATACCTTGGTGTTGGCGAGTGCTGCCCGCATGATGGCAATCTTTTCCTGCCCTCCCGACACCAGGATGATGCTCGGGATATCCGACAGATCCTGCAGCGGATAGGCACAGACGCGGCGGTTCACCTCGTGGTCGACCGGGCGGCCCTCGGCGTCGATGAAATGACACAGAATATCGCCGACGGCGCCGGCCGCCTGCAGTTCCTCGAGTTCGCTTGGCTTGATGAAGCCGTAATTGGCGATCGGGCTGTCGTTGGAAAACGAGCCGACGCTGAGCACGGCAATGTTTGCCCGGCGTGCACGGAAGACAACGTCCTGAACGCTGCGCTGGCTCATGAACGCGTCGCGCTGTTCCGGCCGGTCGGCATAGACCGGCACCGGCAGCAGGAAGCACTCCGCACCGATCTTCTCGGCGAAATCCCAGGCGCTTTCTGTCGGGTTGAGCGGCTGTGCATGGGTCAGGCCGCCAAGCATCGAAACCACCGTGGTCCTGGCGATAGGCCGCCTTGGCAACTCATTGATGGCGAATTTCAGCGTCCGCCCCCAGCCCAGCGCAATGACATCGCCGGCATTCACATGGTCGGCCAGATAGGCGGCGGCGGCGTGGCCGATCATCAGCGGTGCGTTGCTTCGGTCGGCAGCCGACGGCACCACAACAGCCTGGCTGAGCCCGAACCTCTGCTTGAGGCTTTCCTCCAAAACCACGCATTCGACGACGCTGTCGCGGATGCGAAACTGGACGACACCCTCTTCGCGGGCGGCTGAGAGAATGCGATGTACCTTGATGCGGCCGACGCCAAGAATTTCGGAAATCCGCTCCTGTGTAAGACCCTCGACATAATAGTGCCAGGCGGCGCGGGCCTTGAGTTCGGCGTCGGGAAAGCGCGAAGCTCTTTCGTTCTCTACGATCGTCATCTGTTTGCCTTGCCGCAGCCGCCGGCTCTGCTCATGATATTCCAATCCGGCGACTTCGAAATGCCCAAGATTTCCGAGACCTTGCGTAAGGCAAACCGGCGGACAGCGCAAACCGTCGTCGAATGAAACGGCAGGCCTTGACAATTTTCCGACGAACAGTTTAGCTGAACAAAATTGCATGTTAAAGATAAATTGTTCACATGGAGGGGCCTGGTGAACAAAGTGGCCCGGTGATGCAGCGCCGGATTGCTGTGGAGGAGACGAAGTGGCTGTGAGCAACGACGCAAGCGAGTTGAAAGCAGGCTCTGGTACGCAGGCCACGACGGGCGCAAAGTTTTCGGCTGTCTTTGCCGGAACCATGGGCCCGCTGATCGGGCTGGTCCTGCTGTGCCTGGCGCTCTCGCTGACCACCGATACGTTCCTGACCATCCGCAACATCCTCAACGTGCTCGACCAGGTTACCGTACTCGGCATCATGGCGATCGGCATGACGCTGGTCATCCTGATCGGCGGCATCGACCTGTCCGTTGGCTCGGTGCTGGCGCTGGCTTCCATGGTGATGGGCTTCGTCGCCCATCCGGACTATCTCAATCTCGGCCTGCCGGCCGGCATCGCCGCAGCCCTCGTCGTCGCCGGCCTTTGCGGGCTGGTTTCGGGCCTGCTGGTGACGGTCACCAAGCTGCCGCCCTTCATCGCCACGCTGGCCATGATGTCGGTGGCGCGCGGTCTCGCCAATATGATCACCGACGGCTCGCAGATCGTCGGCTTTCCCGACTGGTTCACCAGCCTGTCGATCATCCGCCATTTCGGCTTCCTGTCGGTCACCGTCGGGCTGATGATCGTGCTTGCCGTCATTTTCGCGATCTTCCTGAATTATCGCGCCACCGGCCGCAGCCTCTACGCAATCGGCGGCAGCGCCGAAGTCGCCCGGCTGTCCGGCATACCGGTCAGGTCGCTGACAAACTGGGTCTATACGATCTGCGCCGTGCTGGCCGGTCTCGCCGGCATCGTGCTTGCCGCCCGGCTCGATTCCGTCCAGCCGAGCTCCGGCCTTGGCTACGAGCTCGACACCATCGCGGCGGTGGTTATCGGCGGCGCCAGCCTGTCGGGCGGCGTCGGTTCGATCGGCGGCACCGCCATCGGCGTCCTCATCATCGGCGTGCTGCGCAACGGGCTGAACCTGCTCGGTGTCTCGCCCTTCATCCAGCAAGTGGTTATCGGCGTGGTGATCGCGCTGGCGGTGGCCACCGACACCTGGCGGCGCAGAGCACAATGAAAAATGGGGCACAATGAAGAATTGGGCTCAATGAGATTCGCCCGGATATTCGGGCGAAAACGGATCGGTGATCCGAAACTGGGAGTTGTTCGGCCACGGGGCGCCGCGATGCGCGGGCAGGACAGATTGAACATCAACGGGAGGAATAACATGCTGACTAAACGTTCATTGCTGCTTGCCGCCGCGGCCATCATCCCGCTGCTTAGCCTGTCCGACATGGCCTCGGCCAAGGAAGCCAAGAAGCTCGGCCTCGCCGTCGCCAATCTGCAGGCCGACTTCTTCAACCAGATCAAGCAGTCCGTCGAAGCCTACGGCAAGGAAAAGGGCATCGAGGTCGTCACCGTCGACGCCAAGGGCGATTCGGCGACCCAGGTCAGCCAGGTGCAGGATCTGATCACGCAGAATATCGATGCGCTGATCTACATTCCGGCCGGCGCCACCGCCGCCACCGTGCCGACCAAGACGGCCAAGGCTGCCAGCATCCCAGTCATCAATGTCGACCGCAACGCCGACGGCGCGCCCGGCGACACCTTCATCGCCACCAATAGCGTGGCATCGGCGAAAGCGGTTTGCGACTACATCGCCAAGCAGGCCGGCGGCAAGGGCGAGCTGATCATCATCCACGGCCAGAAGGGTACGACGCCCGAGGTCGATCGCTCGAAGGGCTGCGGCGAAGCGCTGAAGGGCTATCCCGACATCAAGGTCGTCGGCGAATTGTGGAGCGAAGGCTGGCACCAGGACGAAGGTTTCAAGCTGACGCAGGATCTGTTGCAGTCGCATCCCGACGTGTCGATCGTCATCGGCCAGGCCGATGCGCTGGCGCTCGGTGCGGCGCAGGCGGTCAAGGTCGCCAATCCCGGCCACAAGGTCTGGGTTGCCGGCTTCGACGGCGACGTGGCGGCGCTCAAGGCGCTGAAGGACGGCGTCTTCGACGTGACGGCGACGCAGCAGACCCAGGGCATGGGCCGGCTTGCCGTCGATGCGGCAATCAAGCTGGTGGCCGGCGAGACCATTCCCGCAGAACAGCTGCAGGATGCGACGCTGACCACCAAGGACAATGTCGAGCAGTTCATCGCCAAGCATCCCTGATTTAGACCAGTCCGGCAGTCGACGAGCGCAACAATGTCCACCGAACCTCGCCACACGCACAGCCCCAATCTGGGTCTCGTCGTCAGCGGCCTCTGCAAAAGCTACGGACCGGTGCAGGTCCTGGCCGATGCGAGCTTCGAGGTGCGGCCGGGCGAGGTCGTGGCGCTGCTTGGCGAAAACGGCGCCGGCAAGTCCACCGTCTCGAACATCATCGCCGGGTCGACCAAGCCCGATGCCGGCACCATCACCTGGCGGGGGAACGCTTATTCCCCCGCCAATCCTGCCGCGGCGATCGACGCCGGCATCGGCATGATCCACCAGGAGCTGAAGCTGCTGCCGGATCTGTCGGTCGCCGAAAACGTCTATGTCGGGCGCCTGCCGATGCGCGGCGGCCGCATCGACCGCGCGGCAATGAATGCACGGGCATCAGCCCAGTTGAAGCGCCTCGGGCTCGATGTCTCGCCCGAGCGCAAGGTGCGCACGCTGCGTATCGCCGCCCAGCAGCAGGTCGAGATTGCCAAGGCGCTGACGCTCAATGCCGAGCTGCTGATCTTCGATGAACCGACGGCCGCCCTTGGCGGCGAGGAAACGGAGCTCCTGTTCCAGCAAATCCGCAAGCTCAAGGCGGAAGGCATGTCCTTCATCTATATCAGCCACCGGCTGGACGAAATCGCCCAAATCGCCGACCGTGTGGTGGTGATGCGCGACGGGCGCATCGTCGCGCGGCACGAGCGCGCCGATATTCCGGTGCGCACTGTCGTCGAGCAGATGGTCGGCCGCAGCGTCGAGCGGATGTTCCCGACTTTGTCGGCGCCCCGCAATGACACGCTGCTCGAGGTCGAGAACCTGTCCTCGCCGGAACGCAGCTTTCAAAATGTCAGCTTTTCAGTGCGGGCCGGCGAAATCCTCGGCATTGCCGGGCTGATCGGCGCCGGCCGCACGGAGCTGGTGAGGGCGATCGCCGGCGCCGACCCGATCTCATCCGGCTCGGTGCGCGTCGCCGGCAAGCCGGTGCATCTCAATGGGCCGGCGGCGGCGATCAAGGCCGGCGTCGTGCTGGTGCCGGAAGACCGCAAGGCGCAAGGCGTGGTGCTCGACCAGACGATCGGCGAGAATCTGGCGATCGGCAATTTCGACCATGTCGCGCCGAATGGCTGGGTGTTCCCGAAGGCGGTGCAGAAATTCGCCGAGGCCGGTATTCGCCGGCTCGGCGTCAAAGGCCGGCCGAACCAGGCGGTCAGCAAGCTTTCAGGCGGCAACCAGCAGAAGGTGATCATTGCCAAATGGGTGTCGCGCCCGCCCAAGGTGTTTATCCTGGACGAGCCGACGCGCGGCATCGACGTTGGTGCCCGCGCCGCGATTTACGATGTCATCGCCGACCTTGCCCGTTCCGGCATGGCGGTGGTGGTGGTGAGTTCCGACCTCGAGGAAGTGCTCGGCCTGTCGCATCGCGTGCTCGTGCTGAGCCGCGGCCGTCAGCGCGGCATTCTCGACCGCAGTGATGCGAGCAATGTCGCCGTCATGGAACTCGCCACGAGCTAGGACAGCCCATCGAAACAAAGCGCAGCAGGTGGTATCCTCCCGGGCACCAGACCGCGCGGGGCGCCAGCAACAGAGTTGGCGCCCCTTTATTTCCGGAGGACGGCGGTTGGAGGAGAGGGACCGACGATGAAACTATTCGATCTTCATGGTGACGTGGCACTTGTGACAGGCGCCGGCAGCGGCATCGGGCAAGCAATCGCCATCGGCCTGGCCGAGGCCGGCGCCGACATAGCTTGCTTTGGCCACGCCTCCAAAGGCGGGCTGGAGGAGACCGCACACCAGATCACAGCACGCGGCCGCAAGGCACTGGTGCTGACCGGCACGGTGACTTCAGAGGCCGATCTCGCGGCCGCGATCGAGCGTACGGAGCAGGAACTCGGCGCGTTGACCATCGCAGTCAACAATGCCGGCGTCGCCGGAGCTGAGCCGGCAGAGACGCTGTCGCTGGAAAAGTGGCAGAAGCTCTATGACGTCAATGTCAGCGGCGTGTTCCTGTCCTGCCAGGCCGAGGCCCGTGCCATGCTGACGCGGCGCAAGGGCTCGATCATCAACATCGCCTCGATGTCGGGCTCGATTGTCAACCGCGGCCTGACCCAGGCGCATTACAACTCGTCGAAGGCCGCGGTCATCCACATGTCGAAGAGCCTCGCCATGGAATGGGCCGATCGCGGTCTACGCGTCAACGTCGTCAGCCCCGGCTATACGCTGACCCCGATGAACAAGCGACCGGAGGTCGCCGACCAGGTCAGGATCTTCGAGCGCGACACGCCGATGGGCCGCATGGCGGCGCCGGAAGAGATGGTCGGCCCGACCGTGTTCCTGGCCAGCCGCGCCGCGAGTTTCGTCACCGGCATCGACCTGATCGTCGATGGCGGCTTCGTCTGCTGGTAGGAGAAAAAATGCAGAAGCGATTCCAGGGAAAAACGGCGGTCATCACCGGCGCGAGCGGCGGCATTGGCGCGGCAATGGCCAGGCGCTTCGCCGTGGAAGGTGCTGCGGTCGTCGTCAGCGCCATCGACGCGCGCGTTGAAGAGGTTGCCGCCGATCTGAAGACTGCGGGCGCCAAGGTTGCGTGGATGCGCATGGACGTGACCAAAAAGGAAGAGGTCGTCGCGCTTTACGACCTGGCCGAGCAACAATTCGGCCGCGTCGACATCTCAGTGCAGAATGCCGGTGTCATCACCATCGCCAGGATCGAGGCGATGACCGAGGCAGAATGGGACAAGGTGATGGCGGTCAACACCAAGGGCGTGTTCCTGTGCTGCCAGGAGGCGATCGCGCGCATCCGCAAGCATGGCGATGGCGGCCGGCTGATCAACACCGCATCCGGCCAGGCGCGGCAGGGCTTTATCTACACGCCGCATTATGCGGCCTCGAAATTCGGCGTCGTCGGCATCACCCAGAGCCTCGCCAAGGAAGTGGCGAAGGAGAAGATCACCGTCAACGCGATCTGCCCCGGCATCATCGACACCGATATGTGGGCCTATAATGATGCCGCATGGGGCAAGTTGATGGGCGACTACAAGCCCGGCGAGCTGATGGCCGAATGGGTGGAGAACATCCCGATGGGCCGCGCCGGCAGCGGCGAGGACGTCTCCGGCCTGGTCAGCTTTCTCGCCAGCGACGATGCGGCCTATATCACCGGGCAGACCATCAATGTCGATGGCGGCCTGATCATGTCGTAAGATACGACACAGGCCAACGTTCCATCCGCCGGGATCTGAAAGCCGCTTCGCTGCATTCAGGCTGCTCGGCCGGCCCGCGCCAGTCCATGTTCCACGAGCCGGTCGATGATTTCGGAATAGCTGACGCCGCTTGCCACCATTGCTTTGGAGTACATGCTGATATCGGTGAAGCCGGGGATGGTGTTGATTTCATTGACCAAGAATTGCATGTCCGGTGTCAGGAAAAAGTCGATGCGCGCCATCCCGTCACAGCCGACGGCTCTGAAAGCCCTTGCAGCCACATCCCGCATGCTTGCCTCGACCTCGGGCGGCAGTTCGGCCGGCACTTTTAGCGCCGCGCCGTTCTCGTCGATGTATTTGGCATCGTAGCTGTAGAAACCGTGGCTTTCCGCCGGCACGATCTCGCCTGGCCGCGAGACGAACAGGTCGCCTGCCGGGTCCTCCAACACGCTACATTCGATCTCGCGCCCATGAACGAATTCCTCGGCCAACAGCTTGCAATCGTGCTGGAAGGCTTCAGCAAGCGCCCCATCGAATTCCTGGCTGGCATTGACCTTTCTGACCCCGACAGACGATCCCTGACGCGCCGGTTTGATGAAGAACGGCAGGCCGAGTTCGCCTTCGAGTGTGGCGAGGGCGGGCGCCGCACCTTCATGGACCGTCACTGAGCGCGCGATTGGCAGACCCGCCGCTTTCAGGAGCCGCTTGGTGACATCCTTGTCCAGCGCGGTTGCTGAACCCAGGATGCCGCAGCCGGCAAGCGGCACCAGAGCCACCTCGGCCACCCCCTGTACCGAGCCGTCTTCGCCATGGGGGCCGTGCAGGATGGGAAACAGGATGTCGATCGTTGGCAGATCATAGGGCGTGCCGTCGGCCGGGATCGCTATCATCCGTCCGCGCCCACCCGGAAGCAGGCAAACTTCCGTGCCGCCTGCAGGTTTCGCGAGCTTACCATCCTGAAAGCTGCTCAGCCGCCACCGTCCCTCGCGCGTGACGAAGATTGGGACGGCATCGTATTTGGCAGGCAGCAGCGCACGCATGACATTGGTTGCGGAAAGCACCGAAACGTCATGTTCGGCGGAACGTCCGCCAAAGAGCACGGCAATGCGCAGTCTGTTTAAGGAAGAGGTCATGAAAGCCTCGGAGATGATCTGGTGTTGAAAGGGTCAGAAGCCGACGGCAATACCGCGGTTGGCGCTGAAGTAAGGCGCTTTGGTCTGCTGCATTGTGTCGATGTCCTGTCGTCGCGGCTGGTACCCGATGACTGGCAACCTTGGCTTTTTTTCGAGCCGATCTACGGTCCATGTAAAAAGACGGCCGTGAAGTTGGCGCAGCGTTATTCGTTGCGCGACGTGAACGTTGGTATATATAATTTCATCCCATGAAAGCGGCTCTGGGCGAGTTGCCGAGCCAACAGCCGAGATCATGGGACTTTGATGGTTTGCACCTCAAGACCGGCGATCGATCCGCGGATGACTGCTTCCGCAGCAAACCATCGGCAGTCATGACGCGGCCGGTCCCGCGCACATCTTCACCAATTTGGGCACCACCCCGTTTTGCGCCGGCATCCGCTTCGGCAGCATTGTGGCGCCGACGGCCTTGCGCAACGACCAGCTTTTCCAACACAATCAAAAAAGACGCAAGAAGGGAACTAACGATAACTTCCACCAGAGCTTGACAGGAGAACAAGCATGTTACTTCGGAGCATGATTTCGAAACTATCAATGGGAGCCTTGGCGCTTGCCGCAGCAAGCGCGCTGACACTACCGGCACAAGCAGCGGCGCCGGAATCCAACGACCCGATCAAGATCGCGCTGTTCGACTGGACCAGCGTCAATCTGAACGCCAAGATCCTCGGCGGCATCCTCGAAAAGCTCGGCTATACCGTCGAGTACCCGACCGCCGACTATCTCTCCAGCCTGACCACCGGCCTGACCAATGGCGACATCGATGTCGGCATGGAGTTCTGGGACACGACGGCCGGCGAAGCGATGAAGGCCTCGGATGCAACCGGCCAGACCGAACGCCTCGGCAAGCTCGGGCCCAAGGCCAAGGAGGAATGGTGGTTTCCCGAATATATGAAAGAGAAATGCCCGGGCCTGCCGAACTGGGAGGCATTGAAGGACCCGAAATGCGCCGAGGCCTTTTCGACGGCGGAAACAACACCGAAGGGGCGCTATCTCGGCGGCCCTGTGACATGGGAAGGTTTTGACGACGAGCGCGTCGAGGCGCTGAAACTGCCCTTCACCGTCATCCATGCTGGCACCGATGCAGCGATGTTCGCCGAACTGGACTCGGCCTATCAGCGCAAGGCGCCGATCATGCTGTGGATCTATTCGCCGCATTGGGCACCGGCCAAATACAAGGGCGAATGGATCGAATTCCCCGACCATACTGTAGAGTGCTACACCGACCCGAAATGGGGCGTGAACCCCGATGCGAAATACGACTGTGGCAAGCCGCATGGCGAGATCTGGAAATATTCCTGGGCCGGCATGAAGGACAAATGGCCGGTCGCCTACAAGGTCGCGAAAAACTACACGGTCGATACCGACGAGCTCAACAAGATGAGCGGCGAGATCGATCTCGAAGGCAAGACGCCGGAAGACGTCGCCGCCGCCTGGATCGCCGCCCACGAAGGCGACTGGAAAGCTTGGGCCGAGTGACCGTCTGACTGGAAATCCGACGGCTCGGCCATTCGTGGCCGGGTCTCGATCCCTATTCCAGAAGGACGATTGCATGACCGATACGATTGAACGCGCGGCGAAAGCGGGCAACGATGCCCGCCCGATAAAGCTTGCCTGCCGCAATGTCTGGAAGCTGTTCGGGGCGGACGCGGCCAATTTCATCCGCCGGCGCGACGGCAAGGCCAGCCTGGCGGACATCGCCGCTGCCGGACTGGTTGGCGCGGTGCGCGCCGTCGATCTCGAAATCCGGCAAGGCGAGATCTTCATCATCATGGGACTTTCGGGATCCGGCAAGTCGACGCTGGTGCGCTGCATGTCGCGGCTGATCGAGCCGACCCACGGCAAGGTCGAGTTTGAAGGCAAGGACCTGCTCAAGATTTCCGATGCCGCGCTGATCGAGCTGCGACGCCACCGCATGGGCATGGTGTTCCAGAATTTTGCCCTGCTGCCGCATCTCAACGTACTGGAGAACATCGCCTTTCCCTTGGGCATCCAGGGGCAGGACCGGCCGACGCGCGAAAAGCGGGCTCGCGAGGTCATCGAGTTGGTCGGCCTGCGCGGCCGCGAGCATTTCTATCCACGCGAGCTTTCCGGCGGCCAGCAGCAGCGTGTCGGCATCGCCCGCAGCCTCGCCACCAAGCCGGAAATCTGGTTCCTCGACGAGCCATTCTCGGCGCTCGATCCGCTGATCCGCCGTGAGATGCAGGACGAGCTGATGCGGCTGCAGACCATGCTGCACAAGACCATCGTCTTCATCACCCATGATTTCGACGAGGCCATCCGGCTGGCCGACCGGATCGCCATCATGAAGGACGGCGAGGTCATCCAGATCGGCACGCCGGAAGAGCTGGTGGTCAACCCGGCGACGGATTATGTCGCCGAATTCACCCGCGACGTCGACCGCGCCAAGGTGATCTCGGCCAAGAGCCTGATGCGCGCCTGCGACGCCGCTGAACATGGCGGCACGGTCGCGCCGGATGCCAAGATCGCCAGTTTCTCGGCAGATATCGTCTCTGCCGGCAAGCCCTTCGCGGTGGTCAACGGCACCGGCAAGCCGATCGGCGAGGTAACGCCGCAGGCGGTGATCGATCTTCTCGCTGGCATCGAACGTCCCGGAGCCGGCGCATGACGGTCACGGCAAGCGCGAGCGCAGCGAGGCCGCGGCAGGGTCAGACCTGGCTGGTGATCTGGGCCTGCGCGCTCGCCGCCGTGCTTGTTGTCTTCCTGCTGCAGGAAAGCCTGCCCTGGACGGTCAATTACCCAGCCAATGCCGTCATTCCCGTCGCCGACTGGGTCAGCGCGCTGATGAACTGGGTGAAGTCGAATTTCTCCTGGCTGACGCGCTCGATCACCGCCGTGCTCGGCGTGCCGCTCGATTTCGCGCTCAATCTTCTCGCCAAAAATTTCAAGATCGGCCATGGCGCGGATATGATCGTCTTGCCGCGCCTGTCCTGGGTCGGCGTCTGCGCTGCCGCCTACCTTGCCGGCCGCGCCGCCGGCGGCTGGAAGCTGGGTGCGCTGGTCGGCGGGTGTTTTCTCTACATCGCGCTGTTCGGGCAGTGGACCAGCGCCATGCTGACGCTGGGCCTGATCTCGATCGCTGTGCCGTTTTGCATTGTCACCGGGCTGTTCGCCGGCATCTGGGCATGGCGCAAGCCTTGGGCAGAAAGGCTATTGATCTCCCCTGCCCTCGATCTGATGCAGACGATCCCAACCTTCGCCTATCTCATCCCGATGCTGCTTTTGTTCGGCAACAGCCCGGTCTCGGCAATGATCGCGACGGCGATCTTCGCGACACCGCCAATGGTGCGGGCGACGATGCTGGGCCTGTCGCGGGTGCCGTCGGAGATCGACGATTTCAGCGAGATGGCCGGCTGCACGGCACGGCAGAAGCTGTGGCGGGTGCTGTTGCCGTCGGCGCGGCCGACGCTGATGGTCGGCGTCAACCAGGTTATCATGCTGGCGCTCAATATGGTGATCATCGCCTCGATGATCGGCGCCGGCGGCCTCGGCTATGATGTGCTTTTGGCGCTGCGCGCGCTCAAGGTCGGCGAGGCGATGGAGGCAGGCCTCGCCATCGTCGCACTGGCAATTGCGCTCGACCGGCTGAGCCAGGCGATCGCGCACAATCACGCCAAGGGCAATGTCCGCCATCAGCCCGGCACCAGCTTCTGGCGGCGCTATCCCAACCTGACGCTGGCCGTCGCCATCCTCGCCGTCACCACGCTGCTCAGCCTGTTCGTGCCGGCCTTCGCCGCGGTGCCGAAGGCGATCACCTTCACCACCGCACCTTTGTGGAAGGCGGCGGTGAACTGGATCACGATCAACTTCTTCGACACGATCGAGGCGTTCCGCGTGGCGCTGATCCTCAATGTGCTGAACCCGGTGCGCGCCTTCTGCGAGGGCTTTCCGTGGCTGGGCGCGGTTTGTCTCCTCGGCCTTGCCGGATACCAGCTCGGCGGCTTGCGCCTCGCCGCCCTGGTCGCGGCATTGACAGCGTTCTGCGCCGTCACCGGCCTTTGGGAAAAGACCATGGCGACGGTCTACCTGTGCGGCATCTCGGCCTTTATCGCTTGCCTGATCGGCATCCCTATCGGGCTGATGGCATCGCGCAGCGACCGCTTCGAAAAGATCGTGACGCCGGTCATCGACACGCTGCAGGTGCTGCCGTCGTTCTGCTTCATCATTCCGGTGGTGATGCTGTTCAGAGTCGGCGACGTCACCGCGATGATCGCCACCGTCGCCTTCGCCGTGGTGCCGGCCATCCGCTACACCAATCACGGGATCCGGCAGGTGCCGCCGGCGCTGATCGAGGCGGCGAAGGTTTCCGGCTGCACCAAGCGCCAGACCTTCTTTCGCGTGCAGCTGCCGCTGGCGTTGCCGGAGATCATGCTCGGCGTCAACCAGACTATCCTGATGGCGCTGGCAATGATCATCATCTGCGCCATGGTCGGCACCCGCGATCTCGGCCAGGAAGTGTTCATCGCCCTGTCCAAGGCCGATTCTGGCCGCGGCATCGTCGCCGGCCTGGCCATCGCCTTCATCGGCATCGTCGCCGACCGGCTGTTCAATGCATGGACGGCCAAGGCGAGAGCGAGGCTGGGATAGCCGGGAATAGGACGGCCACAGGAAGCTGCCGCTAATGGCGCCCCGGTGACGAGTTACCGATCCCTACGCCTAACGACATAGCCCTTCGGGATTATTGCTCGCTCTTGGCTCACATCGTACGGCTGTGATGGGACGGGTAGGCTCAACAGGAGAGCGGATAATGTCTAAACGCGTTCCCTTTACTACCGGTGATCTAGCAGATCATCAGTGGGGTATCGATGACGCCCTCACAGGCGATCCAAACACGAATATCTTGACCGGCGACGCCGGCGGCAGCCTGCTCGATTTCTCGAGAGGCGGCAACGATACCTTTACGGAAACCGCACCGTCGACCTACACCTTCTACGGTGACGCGGCTCGGAGCTTGTTCAATTTTGCTCGGGGCGGTGACGACACCTTCACCACGGGGCTTTCGTCCACCACGACGACTGCCTATGGTGACGCGGGCGACGATATGTCGGACCACAGCAAGGGCGGCAACGATACCTTCAACAGTGGATTGGCAAGGCAGGTAGTCGATACCTTCTATGGTGACGCCGGCGGCAACATGCTCGGCCATGCTCATGGGGGTGACGACACTTTCCTGACCCAAACCAAACAAGGAGCCGACCACACCTTCTACGGTGATGCAGGCGGCGAGATGTCCGATCGCAGCAAGGGCGGCAACGACACCTTCGAGGGCTCGAAAGAAGCCAATAACATTTTCTACGGTGACGCCGGCAGCAACATGTCCGGCAATGCGCGGGGCGGCGACGATAGCTTCACGGGCAAGAGCGATTCATTCAACACTTTCTACGGCGATGCCGGCGGCGACATGTCGGACGACAGTAGGGGTGGCAACGATACCTTTACGGGCCGCTCCTTTTCCACCAACACTTTCTTCGGCGACGCCGGCGGCAACATGTCTGGCCATGCTCTGGGCGGCGACGACTATTACACAGACACGTTTGGGGATCTCGGGAGCAAAACTCTCTATGGCGATGCGGGCGGCGATCTTTCCGGTTTTGCCACGGGCGGCAACGACACCTTCACGAGCGTGGGTGGGTCCCGGGTAACGTTCTACGGTGACGCGGGCGGCAGTATGTTCGACCATGCGCTTGGGGGCGATGACGTGGCCGTGCTGCAAGGCACCGCCCATAATGTGGGGTATGGCGACGCCGTGACGATGCTCGGCAACGCTGTGAGCGGCAATGACACCCTGACCGGCGGGGACAAGAGCGCCTTTCCTGACGTTCTAAACGAGTTGTCCGGCGACGCGCGCGCTATGTCCGGCTCCGCCCAGGGCGGCAATGACATTCTTACCGGGGGCCAGAACAGCGAAAGCGGCCAAGTTCGCAACTTCCTGTGCGGCGACGCTCTGCAAATGTCCGGTTCGGCTCAGGGCGGCAACGATGTCCTGTACGCAGGGAGCGCGGCACCTGGCTGCACGGTCATCAATGACATGTGGGGGGATGGACAACTGAGCGAGTTGGCTCAGGGCGGCGCAGACCAATTCATATTCAAGGACGATGGTTCAATGACGGTCGGAACCCAAAACACCATCTACGACTTCAGCCAGACCCAAGGCGACACTATCGTGTTTAGTGGCGTGGAGGGCGTGCAATCGTTCGATGATCTCACAATTGCGCAAAGTGGAACCGACACCATTATTACCGCGGGAGTCGATCAAGTTACTCTCGCAAACTTTGCGAGCCCGCTGACAACGAGTGACTTTTTGTTCGTCTGAAAGTGAAGCTCTTATCGCATTCGAAGAGGGGGAATGCGTGAGAATTCGTTGAGCATCGTCGCGCGGCCGGTCGCCCCAATTCTGGTCGACCGGCCGATCGACAATCCCAGCCGCAAGTATGGATCAAGCGGCCAGGAATCTCTCGGTCAGTCGAGCCCAGAGCGCTGCGCCGACGGTCAAATTGCCGTCGTTGAAATCATATTTCGAGCTGTGCAGGATGGCTGAATCCTCGCCGTTGCCGAGGCGGAGGAAGCAACCGGGTTTGTGCTCGAGGAAATAGGAAAAGTCTTCGCTGCCGGGGATCAACGGGCAGACGGCCACCTTGTCGTGACCAACGAGTTCAACAGCGACGTCTGTCGCAAAGGACGTCTCGCTCTCGGAATTGACCACCACCGGGTAGCCGCGCTCGTAGTCGATCTCGACGGTTGCGCCATGCGCCTGCGCCACAAGTGCTGCGATACTGCGAATACGCTGCTCGAGCCTATCGCGAATCTCGACCGAGAAGGAGCGGACGCTGAGCGTGATCTCGGCCTGTTCGGGGATGACGTTGGAGGCCGTGCCGCCGTGAATGGTGCCGACGGTGACGACAGCCGTCTCGATCGGGTTGACGTTGCGCGACACCACCGTCTGGAGGGTCATGATGATGTTGGCGGCAGCGACGATCGGGTCGACCGTCAGGTGCGGACGCGAGGCGTGGCCGCCACGCCCGGCGATCTTGATGGTGACGGTATCGCTCGCTGCCATCAGCGGCCCCGCGCGCATCAGGAAGGAACCCGCCGGCGCGCCCGGATGGTTGTGCAGCCCGAAAATCGCATCGCAGGGAAAGCGCTCGAACAGGCCGTCGGCGATCATCGCCTGCGCCCCGCTTCCTTTGCCGGCTTCCTCGGCCGGCTGGAAGATGAGGTTCACCGTGCCGTTGAAATGGCGCGTGCGCGCCAGGTATTCGGCCGCGCCGAGCAGCATCGTGGTGTGGCCGTCATGGCCGCAGGCGTGCATCTTGCCGCTGGCTTGGCTGGCATAAGGGAGATTGGTCGCTTCGGTGATCGGCAAGGCGTCCATGTCGGCGCGGATGGCAATGCTGCGGCCGCTGCCTTGGCGCAAGCGGCCGACGACCCCGAGCCCGCCGACATTGCGTGTCACCTCATAGCCCCAGCTTTCGAGCCGTTCGGCAACGTATGCAGCCGTTTCGTGCTCCTGGAAGGAAAGCTCGGGATGCGCGTGCAGGTGCTGGCGAGCCGCAGCAAGCTCGGCGGCCTTGTCGGCGAAGTCGGAAACATCGGCGAACTGGTTGGAGGTCTTTGGCATGAGGGGTCCTTTGCCGAGCACGTAATGGCGCCGGCTTTTCTGTCAGATGAAACGGCTTAAAAAGGCCCGCGTGCGCGGGTGCCTGGGTTTGGCGAGAACCTCGTCCGGAGGCCCGGCCTCGATCACATTGCCGTCGTCCATGAACACCACCCGATCCGCCGCTTCGCGGGCGAAGCCGATCTCATGCGTGACCACGATCATGGTCAAGCCCTGCCTGGCAAGATCGCGCATGGTGGCGAGCACCTCGCCGACCAACTCCGGATCGAGCGCCGACGTCGGCTCGTCGAAGAGCATCAATTTCGGGCGGATGGCGAGCGCACGGGCGATGGCGACGCGCTGCTGCTGGCCGCCTGAAAGCTGGCGCGGATAGGCGTCGATCTTGTCGGCGAGACCGACACGGGTCAGCAGTTCGCGGGCGTAGCCGATCGCTTCCTTGCGGTTCTCCCGGTGAACGCCGACCGGAGCCTCGATGACGTTCTGAAGGGTCGTCATGTGTGGATAGAGATTGAACTGCTGGAACACCATGCCGATCTTGCGCCGCTGCGCCGCGATCGCCCGATCGGAGAGCTTGTCGAGACGGCCGTCGTGCAACCGGTAGCCGATCTGCTCGCCGTCCACCTCGATCGCCCCTTGGTCGATCGCCTCGAGATGATTGATGCATCGCAGGAAGGTCGACTTTCCGGAGCCGGACGGTCCGAGAACGACCACCACCTCGCCAGGCGCGACGTCCAGGTCGATGCCCTTCAGCACCTCGAGCGGGCCGAAGGCCTTGTGAACGTTGCGCGCCCGGACCAAGGGCGTGTCATGCGCGCTCATTGGCGGCCTCCAGGGTGGCGGTCGCCGTCTTCTCGCGGGCGCCGCGGTCGCCGCGGCTGTAATGGCGTTCGATCGCGCCCTGCGCGACATTGAGAACCGAGGTGATCAGCAGGTACCAGAGCACCGCAACCATCAGCAGCGGAATGATTTCGAAGGTGCGGTTGTAGATCGACTGCACGGAGTACAGCAGGTCGGCCATGGCGATGACGCTGACCAGCGACGTCGCCTTGATCATGCTGATCAGCTGATTGCCGGTCGGCGGCACGATCGAGCGCATCGCCTGCGGGATGATGATGCGCCGCAGGGCCCGCGCGCGGGTCATGCCGAAGGCTTCAGCCGTTTCGGCCTGCCCCTTGTCCACCGACAGCAGCCCACCACGAATGATCTCTGCCATATAGGCGGCCTCATTCAGCGCCAGACCGAGGATAGCGGCCGTCAAAGGCGTGATCAGGTCGTTGGTGTTCCAGCTCGCAAAACCGATGGAAATGCGCGGAAACAGCGTCGAAAGATTGTACCACAGGATGAGCTGCACCAGCAGCGGCGTTCCCCGGAAGAACCAGATGAACAGTCCGGATAGAAAAGATGCCAGCCTGTCTTTCGACATGCGCGCGATGGCGAGCAGCAGGCCGAGCACGATACCCAGGATCATCGCCACGACCGTCAGGCCGAGCGTTACGGAAAGCCCCTGCATGACCGTCGGATCGAAGAAATACTGGGCGACGACTGGCCAACCGAAATTCGGGTTGACCGCGACGATATAGGCGAAGCCGGCCGCCACGGCGACGGTGAACGCCCAGAGCACCAGCCGGACAAGCGGAAACGGCCGGTGGGCTCGCTTGACATCGCGCAGAGCGTCGTCGGGACGTCGCGGCACCTCGGACGCGTAGGCAGCGGTCGCGTCGGTCATGGCAGCCTCTACTGTCCCTGGTTGATGCCGGGCGCGTCGATCATGTTCTTCTCGAGACCCCACTTCTTCATCACCGCGGCGTAGGTGCCGTTCTTCATCAGGATCTTGAACGCGTCGAGTAGTACACCGCCCAGCGGCGAGCCCTTCTTGAAGACGGCGCCTTGATAGATGTCCTTGAAGCCATTGGCCTGGCCGACACCTGAAAGTTCCAGTTGGCCCTTCGCCTGCTCGACGAAATAGGTCAGTGGCGCCTGCGAGGAGAAGAATGCGTCGGAGCGCTTCGACCGGACGGCCAGTATCGAGCTCGGCTGGTCGGTGAAGGATTGCACCTCGACGGCCGGCTTGCCGCCCTCGGTGCATTTCTGCGCCTGCTGCTTGATGACCTTTTCGGCTGAGCCACCCGACATCACGGCGATGCGCTTGCCGCACGCCGTGTCGAGCGAGGTGATGCCTTGCGGATTGCCCTTCTCGACGGCGAAGACGACGTATTCGCGCACCCAATCGATGAAGTCGTTGGATTTCTGGCGGTCGGGATAGTCGCCGACAGGTCCCATCGCGAACTGATAACGGCCGGCATTGATGCCGCTCAGCAAGGCCGGCAAGCCGGCGACCGAGGCGTGATCGACTTCGACACCGAGCAGCTGGCCGATGGCGTCGGAAATGTCCCTGGTTGCCCCGGTCAGTTCGGTGCCGGTGACGATCTCATAGGGCGGGAACGAGCCGTTGTTGACGGCCGTGATCTTTCCCGCCGTGCGGATCTCTTCCGGCAGCCGGGCCCGCAAATCTTCGTTCACCGATTGCTTCTGGATATCCTGGGCGAAGCTGGCCTGCGCCAGAATGGTGACGAGCGAGGCGAATATGAAGCTGATTGTCCTCATGGCATTCTCCTTCGTGTTCTTCGTTGCGCGTTGTCAGGCTGCGGTGGCCCGCGACCTGGCGTCGAAAGGAAACAAGGCTTCGGCGGAAATCGGTTCCGTCAGAATGCCCTGGGCATGTAGCTCGGTGACGAAATCCTCGATCATGCGCCGGTTGGCGGGCAGGCCGCTGGCGTTCCAGGAGGCAGGCAGGTCGCGCCCCGCATGAAGCAGCTCCTCGAGGATCCAGGGCGAGGTATCGGCATATTTTCGGCGCTTGCCCGTCCAGACGCGCTGGCTTTCGTCGATCAGCCTGGCGAGTTCCTGCGGCAGCCAGGGGTGCTCCCTGGCCAGGACGGCCTTGACGGCGACCAGATGCATGCCCGGGACATAACCGACGTCGGCGAAATAGGCGCGTTCGGCCGCGCGAAAATCGCGCAGCACTTGCCGGAAGCCGGAAGCCGGGCCGAAAAAGCCGTCCGGCATGAAGGGTGTGAAAACGGCGTCGAGCTCGCCTTGCGCCAGCAGCTCCATCATCGGGCGCTCGCCTGGCGCTGCTTCGATGCGACCCGGCCTGCCGAATCCGTCGAGGCGGTCGGCGACCGGGTGCTCGGATGTCAGCCTGCCGGCAAACCAGTAGGCGTCCTCGACGCCGACACCTTCGCGGCGAAGTGCCGCCCGCGTCCATGTGTTGCCGGAATCGCGCCAGCCGGTGACGCCGATGCGTTTGCCGGCAAGGTCGGAGAGCCGTACCAGCGGACTGTCACTGACCGTGATGATGCAGCGGTGGCGAAAGCCGCGCATGATGAAACACGGTATTCCAACCACCGTATCCCGGCCCGACGCCATGGCCGACACATAACGGCTGAACGAGACCTCCGCCGCATCGTAGTTCGGATCGGTACCGAGATCCGCGATCAGCGTGGCGACGCGGTCAACCTTCACCGACAAGCGGCTGGAGGTGACGTCACCGAGGACCAAGGGCGTGAGATAGTCCCAATCACGGGTGGCTATAGTGATGGAAACGGGCATCGGCATGAACTTCAATACTATGTTTGACCGGCGATTGGTAAATGTTTATTTTTGGCCGATCAAATGTTATTATGTTACTGAACATTAACACTGGCAGTCGTTGATTCGATGGATTTCGATGCAGGATGGTTCGCTGAACGCCTCGGCGACCGCACGACGCGCGGCATCGCGCGCGAGACCAGTGCGCTGATCAGAAGCGGCGCGCTGCCTGTCGGCGCAAAGCTTCCGCCGGTGCGCGATCTTGCCTATGTGCTCGGCGTCAGCCCGGCGACGGTCTCGCAGGCGTGGAGCGAGCTGCGGCGCTACAAGATCATCGGCGGCCGCGGGCGCAACGGCACCTGGATCATGGGCAACCGCTTTGCCGCCCGGCCCGAGCGCCACATGAGCGGCGGCAATTACGGTGCGGACATTCTGAACCTGGCGATCGCGGAGCCCGATGTGAAGCTCTTGCCGCCGCTCGACATCGCGCTGGCGCATGGCGCGCGCGCCGAAAAGCTCAACAGCTACGACCGGGTGCGCATCCTGCCCGAGCTGGAGGCCGCGGTGCGCCCGTCATGGCCGTACGATCCCGGCGCGTTCCTGGCCACCAATGGCGGTTACAACGCCATCTACACCTTGCTGCATGCGCTGGTCCCGACGGGGGCGCCGGTGGCCATCGAGAATCCGACGGCGCTTCGCCTGCTCGACATCCTCGAAGATCTCGACGTGCCGATCATCCCGGTGGACTGCGACAGTGACGGCCCCTTGCCCGACGCGCTCGCCAACGCTCTGCGGCAGCGGCCGGTCGCGTTCCTGTTCCAGCCGCGCGTCCATTCGGTGACCGGCGCCTGCATGTCGTCGGCGCGGCTGGAAGTCATCGGCGACCTGCTCGCCGGCACCGACGTGCTGATTGTCGAAGATGACGGCGTTGGCGATATTGCCGATGCGCCGCGCATTTCGCTTGGCCGGCGTTTTCCCGATCGCGTCGTCCACATCCTGTCCTATTCCAAGACCCATGGCCCGGACCTGCGGCTCGCCGTGCTGTCCGGATCGGCGACGATCGTCGAACAGATCCAGTCCTATCGCAGCTTCAGCTCGGGATGGACCAGCCGTATCCTGCAGGCGGCCACCGCCTGGCTGCTGCAAGACCCGGCCACGGCTGTCTTGGTCGAGCAGGCGAAGGAAGTGTATCGCCGCCGCCGCGAACGGCTCGCCGGCGAACTGGCGAAACGCGATGTCGCGATCGACGCCGGATATGGTCTCAGCGTCCTCATTCCGGTTGCTTCGGAACCTTATGCGATGGTCACGCTGGCCGCGCACGGCATCGCGGTCCATGCCGGCGCGAAGTTTTCGACCGGAAAAACGAACGCCGTCCGCGTCGCGACCAGCATCCTGGACGAGGAGCACCTCGAACACGTCGCAAATTCCCTGGCGCTGGCAGCCGACCCGGCGCGGGACGTTGTCTGAGGCAAGGCAATCGTCGTTCGGACTCCCTACTCCGCCGCCACGCCCTTCACTTCGAGATAGCTCTCCATCGAATCGTCCATCGCCTGCAGCCAGGGCGTATGGTGCAGCGGCGCCATCGTGCCGGTCATCAGCGAGCGATAGGAATGGTCGCGGAAGCCCATGATGTCTTCCGCCTTGTGGTGCTCCCACTCCATGAAGGTCTGATTGACAGCCTCGACATCGAAGCCGGGATAGTCGGTCTGCTCCATCAACTCCCTGGTGTAGTCGCCCTGGAACCAGATCATCTGCTCGGCGTCTTCCAGCGTTTCCTCGCGTGCCCGCCACTTTTTGCCGTGCTCGGCCATCGCATCGGCCGAGGGCAGTTTGATGCGGCCCATGATGACGTCGCGGGCGAACCAGGCCTGCGCGTCGAACATGTTGAAGGTGTAGAACTGGTCCTGCATGCCGATATAGGACAGCTTCAGGTTTTTCTCCCAGACGACGCCCTCGTAGAGCCCGTCCGGCCACATGCGGTTGGCGGTCTTCAGCTTCAGATCTTCGGTCAGGAACGGGAAGGAGTGGAGATAGCCGGTGCACAGGATGATGGCGTCAACGTCTTTGGTGCTGCCGTCCTTGAAATGCGCGGTCTTGCCGACGACCTTCTGCAGCAGCGGCACTTCCTTCCAGTTCTCCGGCCATCTGAAGCCCATCGGCTTCGAGCGGTAGCTGGAGGTGATCGATCTGGCGCCGTATTTGTAGCATTGCGAGCCGATGTCCTCGGCCGAATAGGAGCGGCCGATGATCAAAATGTCCTTGCCCTTGAATTCCATCGCGTCGCGGAAGTCATGGCTGTGCAGGATACGGCCGTTGAAGGTCGAAAAGCCCTCGAAATAAGGAACGTTGGGCACGGAGAAATGCCCCGAAGCGACGACGACATTGTCGAACTCTTCCGAGTAGGTGACGTCGTTGGTGCGGTCATGCGCGGTGACGGTGAACTTCTTCGTCGCATCGGAAAAGGTGACCATGCGCACCGGGCTGTTGAAGCGCACCCATTGGCGCACGCCGGATTTTTCGACACGGCCCTTGATGTAGTCCCACAGCACGGCGCGAGGCGGATAGGAGCCGATCGGCCGGCCGAAATGCTCCTCGAACGTATAGTCGGCGAATTCGAGGCATTCCTTCGGGCCGTTCGACCAGAGATAGCGGTACATCGAGCCGTGCACCGGGTCGCCGTGCTCGTCGAGGCCGGTGCGCCAGGTGTAGTTCCACAGGCCGCCCCAGTCGGACTGCTTTTCGAAGCAGACGATCTCGGGAATGTCGGCGCCGTTGTCGGCGGCCGACTTGAAGGCCCTGAGCTGGGCCATGCCGGACGGCCCGGCTCCGATGACGGCAACACGATCTTTCATTTCGGGCCTCCCGATCTCATTTCTCTAACGAAACAAATTTCACTGACAGGACAGTAATTACCCCTTCGATGCTGTCAACAGGCCTTGTCGCGAAACCCTCGTTTCACCACGCTGGATTTCCAAGCGACGCGGTAGCTCGGGCGAAATCCGGACATTGCGCAATTCGACACGGGTGGCTTGCCGTAAGAGTTGCGCTTCTGTATCGGCACCGAATATGTTCACCGTGAGTGAAATGAATCGGCAAGGTCCGGGGTGGCGAAATGGCGAAAAAAGCGACCAGTCTAAAGCCTGCGGCAGCCGCCGCGGGCAAAGCCAAGCCGTCGGTTGCTGTAATCGATCCGCGCAAGATGCGCGCGCCGCTCACCCAGAACCCGCACGCCATTCGCGACACTCGCGAAAAAGTGCTGGAGGTCGCGATCGGCCGCGAGGTGCGGGCATTCCGCAAGAAGCTCGGCATCACCGTCGCCGATCTGGCGGCCGCCACCGACATTTCGCTTGGCATGCTGTCGAAGATCGAGAACGGCATCACCTCGCCGTCGCTGACCACGTTGCAGGCGCTGTCGCGGGCACTCGGCGTTCCCGTCACCGCATTCTTCCGCCGCTTCGAGGAAGAGCGCAGCGCCGTCTTTGTCAAGGCCGGGGAAGGCCTTGACGTCGAGCGCCGCGGCACGCGCGCCGGCCACCAGTACAATCTGCTCGGCCATATCGGCTCCAACACCAGCGGCGTCGTCGTCGAACCCTATCTGATCACGCTGACCGAAGATTCCGACGTGTTTCCGACCTTCCAGCACGAAGGCATGGAGTTCCTGTATATGCTCGAAGGCGAAGTGGTTTACCGGCACGGCAGCAATCTCTACCCGATGAAGCCCGGCGACAGCCTATTCTTCGACGCCGACGCACCGCACGGACCGGAAGTGCTGACCGTTCTGCCGATGCGCTATTTGTCGATCATTTGCTACCCGCAGAGCGCGGGGTGAGCGGAGCTCGATCTCCCCTTGGTCGCCTCGTGAGGGAGATCGGCGGCTTCGCGACGGCTACTCTTTGCAGCATTGGGGATTGGCGAAGCCGAAGTGACATTCGATCTCCCCCCTTGAGGGGGAGATGTCCGGCAGGACAGAGGGGGGCGAACCGCGATGACGCATAATCTAGTATCCGCCAACAACCGCCGCAATGCGCGCAAGATGCGCAAGGTGATGACCGATGCCGAACTCAAGCTTTGGAATGAGATCAGGGCACACAGGTTGATGGGACTGGGATTTCGACGCCAGATGCCTATCGCCGGCCATGTCGTCGATTTTGCATGCCCGGACAAAAAGCTGATCGTCGAGCTTGATGGTTCCCAGCATGGCCAGGCCGAAACGTCGGAATCGGACGCTGCAAGAACCGCGAAGTTCGAAGCGCTGGGCTGGACGGTCCTGCGCTTCTGGAACGACGATGTCATTCGCGATATCGACAATGTCTGTCAGCATGTCGTGATCGTGGCTGGGCTGGGCGGCGCGTCGTGAGCTTCGCGGAGGCGCTGGGGTGGAGATTGGGCAAGGCCGGCGTTCCACGGCGCCCCCCTCTGCCCTGCCGGGCATCTCCCCCTCTAGGGGGGAGATTGGCTGCTTTAGGGCAGCGCCAACAGGGGCAAGAAAAACTCAATCCGGCCCAAACCCCGGCGACGTCGCACTGCCGTCATCCAACTTCGACAGCCATTCGACGAGCGTCGCGCGGTAGCGCGTCAGGCCCTTGTAGGTGGCGAGTTCCTCGGGCAGGTCGCGGATGACGCGGTGCAGGCGCCGTGCCCATTTCGGCTGCATCACCAGCTCGTCCATCTTGATCAGGTAACAGCGGATCGGGAACACGATCGCATTCGAGCGCGGCAGCCGCCAGAAGCTCTGCAGCTCGACGCGCAGATGAACCTTGTCGCCGACATTTTCCGGCGTCACCGTGGCGCGGTCCGGACCCCATTTGTGGTAATTTTCCGGGCTGGTATCGAGGCGCGGATTGATGGTCATCGTCCAGTTCAGCCGGCGCGCCGGCTTACCCTGCTGGATATTGGTGAGGAACTTCAGCGCCCGGACGAATATGCCCTTCTCATGCGCCAGCGGCACCGGCGCGTGCCATTCGAAGAAGTTCATGCCGATGTCGAAATCGAGCGACCAGTCGGCCTGGGTGGTGACCATGCCGGCATCCATCCACAGATTGCCGTCGCGCTGGTCGAGGATGCAGAAATCGCCCTGGCTCTGACGCGTGATGTACTCCATTGGCCCATAGGGCAGCGTCGAGACGTCGCCGAAGGTGAAGCTGTCGTCGATGCCGAGCGGGCGGTTGATCCAGCGCCAGCGGTCGCCGTCGCGCGTCAGCGTGAAATGCTCGGGATAGCCGGAAGCCTGCTGCTCCATCAGCAGTTCGAGCAGGTCCCAGCCGGCCAGCGTCATGTGCGGCAGCGACTGGCAGCGCAGCGGGTCTTCGGCGAGCACCAAAGCACGGTCCTGCATTTCGGCGACATAGTGCTCGTCGACGTCGATCAAATTCTCCAGCACGCTGCCCTTCGGCCCGACGACATGCGGCTCGATATTGACCGCATACATGTAGCTGTCTTCATGGAACGGGAATGGAAACCGCCTGATGTGCTCCGGGCTGTTCCGGAAGGTGAAGTCGTCGCGAAAGGTTTCCTTGCGAAAGGTAATGCCCAAGCTCGCCTCCTATCTTTCCAGCACCAGCGACCTGCCCTCGAAGCGCGACACGCAGGGCATGATCTTGCAGCCCGAACGGTGGTCTTCCTCGCTCAGCCAGTGGTCGTTGTGGATGAATTTGCCGTCATGCGAGATGACGTTGGTCTCGCACTGGCCGCAGACGCCGCCGCGGCAGAGATAGGGCGGATCGACGCCGGCCGCCTCGATCGCCTCGAGCAGGCTCTGCTGCTCGTCGACACGGATGGTCTTGCCGCTGAGCGCCAGCGTCACGTCGAAGGGCGCGCCGGGTTGCGGTGCCGCGAAATGCTCGAAATGCACGGTCTCGGCAGGCCAGCCGAGGGCGGCGGCGCGGTCACGTACCCAGCCGATCATGCCGGACGGGCCACAGACATAGAGATGGGTGCCGAGCGGCTGCGACGACAGCAGCCGGTCGAGTTCGATGCGCTCGTCGCGGTCGTCGTGATAGAGCCTGATCCGGCGGTCGTAGCGCTCTCTCAGCAGATCGGCATAGGTGCCGAGCGAAGCGGTGCGGCAGGTGTAGTGCAACTCGAAATTGCCGCCTTCCGCCGCCAGCTGCGCGGTCTGCGCCATGAACGGGGTGATGCCGATGCCGCCGGCCAGCATCAGATGCTTCCTGGCGCGCAGATCGAGCGAGAACAGGTTGACGGGATAGCTGACCACCATCTCGGTGCCGGGCCTGACCTGCCTGTGCATGAACAGCGAGCCGCCGCGGCCGGCGTCGTCGCGGCGAACCGAGATGGTGTATTCGCGGGTATCGAGCGGCGAGCCCATCAGCGAATAGGGATTGAGCCTGGTGCGCTCGCCATCGCGCATCTCGACGACGACATGGGCGCCACCGGAAAAGGTCGGCAAGAGCTCGCCGTCGCGCCGGCGGAAATGAAACCGCGTGACCAGCTCGTTGACCGGGACGACATCGCTGACGACGACGTCGAGCTTGGTGGTGCCGGTGCTCATCGAAAGACCTCCTCGATCGGAGGAATTTCGCTGCGGTCCTCGGCGTTGATGCAGACGCCCTGAAAGGCGGCGAGCCGCCGCGAATAGTGATCGCGCACCAGAAGTAAGAGGCCGCAATGCGAACAGGTCGCCGGCTGCGTCGTCACGTTCTCGGTGATGCCCTTGCAGTGGACGCACTGCATGCGGCGCGCCAGCGAGCCGCGATGCTCGGTCTGGATCGAGATGTGGTCGATGCCGGCTTCGAGCGCCGCCTGCATGGCCTGGCCGATCAGCCGTTCGGTGCCGGCGAGATAGAGCCTGAGGCCCATATGCGCGTTGGCTAGCGTCTGCTTCAGCCGCGGCAAAGCGCTGGCGAAGGAATGACCGAGGTAGAACTGCGCCGGCTTCAGCGCTTCGAGCGTATCGACGTATTTGCCGTCGCGGCCGGGAATGAAAATGATGTGGGCGCCGCCGAAGAAATCCGCCGGTGCCTTGGCGGCCAGATCGGCAATCGCCAGCGCTCCCTCTGCATCCGCTATGAAAAGATGATGCTTGCCGGGCTGCGGAGACAGGGTCCCATAGACCGGCCGGCTGATGATGCTTTTCGCTGCCATACCCGCAGTATGCCTCAGCCTTTCGCCGTGCGCTTGGTCTTCTTCGGATCGTCGAACGGAAGCGGCTCGGCGGTTGCGCTGATGGCGCCGCTCTTGTTGCGGATCTCGAGCCTGGTGCCTTGTACCGCGCAGTCGACGTCGAGCCGGGCGATGCCCATCGATTTTTTGACCAGCGGCGAATACATGGCGCAGGTCACCACGCCGACTTTTTTGCCGTCGCGATAGACTGGCGCGCCCTCGTCGGCCGGCTCCTTGCCTTCGAGCAGCACGCCGAAGATCTTGAAGCGCTCCTTGCCCTTGAGGCGATAATGCTCCTCGGCGCCGCGAAAGCCTGTCTTGCCGGGGCTGACGGTGAAATCGAGGCCGAGCTCCCACAGCGTGTCGCCGGGGCCTTCGTTCTCGAACGGGTATTTCTGCGAATTGTCGTAGGGGTAAAACAGCAGGTAGCTCTCGACGCGCAGCATGTCGAGCGTGGTGAAGCGGCACGGGATGATGCCGGCGCTCTTGCCCTCGTCGAGGATCCTGTCCCAGATCGTGCCGGCGTCCTGGCCACGGCAGAAGATCTCGTAGCCGCGCTCGCCGGTGTAGCCAGTGCGCGAGATCATCACCGGCAAGCCGAACAGCTGCGTCTGCATGTGATGGAAATAGTTGAGGTCGCGAATGCCCGGCACATGCTTTGCCAGATAGTCGACGGCGGTCGGGCCTTGCAGCGAAAGGTCGTGCAGATTGTCATCGAAGCGCAGCGACACGTCACGACCGACGGAAGCGCGCTGCAGCTCTTCATGGCCGGTGCCCGAGCCATGCACCACCATCCAGGAATTCGGGCCGGTGCGGTAGAGGATGCAGTCGTCGGTGAACTTGCCGGCCTCGTTCAGCATGCAGGCATAGGCCGACTTGCCGGGATAGATCTTTTCGACGTCGCGCGTCGTCGCCAGGTCGATCAGGTGCGAGGCGTGCGGCCCGGTGATGTGGACCTTCTTCAAGCCGGACACGTCCATCAGGCCGGCCTTGGTGCGGATGGCGATATACTCTTCGTCGGCGTCCTTGTCGTAGGTCCACGCGGTGCCCATGCCGCTCCAGTCTTCGAGCTTCGAGCCGAGCGCGCGATGGCGGTCCGCAAGGGCCGAAAATCTCCAGGATGCCGTCATCCGCTGGTCCTCCGTTCGAAAAAACTTCTTGCTTTCCCCTGCTCCCTGGCGGGAGCGTTGCCCGAATATTGATCGCAAACGCCGAGAGCCTGCAATACCCGCAAGCAAATAATTTCATTGTCAGGCAAAATCCGGCTGGTCAAACAAACAGTTAACGTTGCGTAAAATCGTCTTGACAATTGCGGAGTTCGGCTTGAAGTTATGAAAAAAATTTCACTCTCTTGAAAGAGAGCGATGGAGGGGAACCGATGTCCGACATGCAGCAGCGCATTGAAGCCCTGTACCGTTCCGACCTTCGTGGATCGGTGCTCCTGATCGTCTGTCTGTGGGCGACGATCCTCTTCGTCCTCTTCATGACATGGCCGTACATCCCCGACGCAGGCATCAAGCTAGTCGTCGCGGTCGCTGCCGCCGCGGTGCTGATCTTCAACACGGCCGCCATCCTGGCGATGGTCAACCACTACAAGGAAGACAAGGACTTCATCTACGGCCTCGACATCAAGAATGCCGACGCTTACCGCAACCGCAAGTCCTGAGGGGGGAGACGCATGGCCCGCTACACACCGCCCAAACAGAGCAAGGCCGGACAGGTTTTCGATATCGCCGTCGTCGTGGTCGCGATTTTCGTCGCGCTGTGGCTGCCGCTGAAACTGGGGCTGGCAGGGGCGGCAAAATCCATCGACGCGCTCGACGCCAAGACGTGGGAAGCGCTCGGCCAGAACCCGACCATGGCCTCGATCTGGGAAAAGCTCGGCTACACGCCGGAAACCGCGCACGACATCATCCAGAACCGGTTCCACTACATCATCGACTGGCCGACGCTGATCATCATGGCCGCGGTGCTGATCGGCTATTTCATCTTTCTGTTCCGCGCATCGGACCGCGAATACCGCGACGTCATCAACGAAAAATTCGACGACAAATAAACCGGGGAAGAATCGTCATGTGGGTGGCACTCTCTTACGCATGCTGGGGCATCTCGATCGTGCTCGCGCTGTGGATGCTCTACGACTGGTTCAAGATCGACACGACCTATTCCGAAGACGTGCTGACCTCGTCCAGGGAAGGCGAACTTGAACCCGTGTCCGAAAAACACCGGATCTGAGTAGGGGATTGAACGATGACGGTCACGCTTGAACCGGCAGTGCAAGTGCAAGGCGACAGGGTTTCGCTGCTCAGGGTGCTCGGCCCCGCCCATGTCTGGGCACTCGGCGTCGGCATTGTTCTGGTCGGAGAATTCACCGGCTGGAATTTCGCGGCGGACAAGGGCGGCGCGCTGGCGGCGCTGATCGTCTGCTGGATCGTCGGCCTGCTCTACACCTCGGTCGCCATGATCGATTCCGAAGTCACCTCAACGGTTGCCGCCGCCGGCGGCCAATATGCGCAGGCAAAGCACATTGTCGGGCCGCTGATGGCCTTCAACGTCGCGCTGTTCCTGGTCTTTGCCTACACCATGCTCGAAGTGTCGGACGCTATCCTGCTCGGCGACACGATCGTCGCCAAGGCCGGCGTCGAAGGCCTCAACCACAATTCCTTCATCGCCGCGACCATCGTCGTGCTGGCATGGCTGAACTATCGCGGCGTGCTGATGACGCTCAACGTAAACTTCGTCATCACCGCCATCGCCTATGTCTCGATCGTCATCCTGTTCTTCTCGGTCAGCCCGTGGACGCAAGGCGCCGTGCTCAAGCTGAACGAGCTGGTCACCCCCGGCAACGCCCTGCCCTATGGCTGGATCGGCGTCATCGCCGCCTTCCAGTTCGGCATCTGGTACTATCTCGGCATCGAGGGCACCACGCAGGCGGCCGAGGAAGTTCGCTCGCCGGCGCGCTCGCTGCCTTACGGCACGATGGCCGGCATGATTACGCTTTTGATCGCCGCCGCCATGACCTGGTATGTCTGCGCCTCGCTGATGCCCTGGGAATATCTCGGCATCACTTATTATCCGCTCTGGGACGCGGGCAAGCTGACCGGCAGCCCGCTGCTGGAGAACCTGTTGTTCATCGCGACGCTGCTTGCTGCACTTGCTTCGGCCAATGGCTGCATCAACGACGCCGCGCGCGCCTGGTTCTCGCTCGGCCGCGACCGCTATCTGCCGACCTGGTTCTCGGCGGTGCATCCGAAATACCGCACGCCCTATCGCTCGATCCTGTTCCTGCTGCCGATCGCGCTGGCCTTTGCCTTCATCGCCGACCTCAACCAGGCGATCACCTTCTCGATCCTGTCGGGCGTGCTGCAATACACCTTCATGAGCATCAACATCATCATGTTCAGGAAGAAGTGGCCGCTCGGCTCGATCCGCCGCGGCTACACCCATCCCTTCCATCCGCTGCCGGCGATCGTGCTGTTCTGCCTTTGCGTGGTCACCTTCTTTGCGATCTTCCTCGGCTTCGGCTCGCAGCTGATCGCCATGGTCGCCTTCTACTTCCTGATCTCGCTCTGGTTCCATTTCTACCGCTACAGATTCGTGCGCCGCGGTGCCCAGTTCACCATGCCGTGGCCGAAACCGCAGGGGTACTGACAGGAGTAGGCTCATCCCAGAACGCAGGGCAATCGCACATGGGCAAGCGCCCCCTCACCCGGCCAGCGTTGACGCCAGCCTCTTCTCCCCAGCGGGGAGAAGGTGGCCGCGAAGCGGCCGGATGAGGGGGACTCCATACGCAATAGCCCTGCTCCAAAACGGGGCGGGCATTTGCGTGACGAGGTGCGTTAGGTGATCTCAGCATTGCTCGCCGGGGCGGTTGCCCTGGCTCTCGTCCTCCACATGACCTGGCTTGCGCGCGCCAACCGCAACAAGGCTTCGACCGCGCTTGCCGCCGACGAAGCGGGACTTCGCGAAATCATTCCCGACGTGGCCAACGTCTCGGACGGCACCGCCGGCGTCGTCACCTTCGCCGGCTCGTGGAACGGCCGGCGGGTGCAGGTACGGACCATCGTTGACACGCTGGCGATCAGGAAGCTGCCAGCGCGCTGGCTGAGCGTTTCGATCAACGAAAAAGTCGCGGTGCCAGGCACTTTCGACATGATGATGCGGCCAGGATCGCCGACGACTTTTTCCAATTTCGATCATCTCGACCATACACTGCCGAAGGCGGCGGGATTTCCAGCCGAAGCGGTGCTGCGGAGCGACCGCAAGGGCGTGCGCTTCCCTGACGCCATTATCACCGACCACCTCGATGTCTTTGTCGAGGGGCGCGCCAAGGAATTGCTGATCACGCCGAACGGCGTGCGCATCGTCTGGCTGCTGGCCGAGGCCGAGCGGGCGCGCTATGGCGTGTTCCGGCAAGCCGAATTCGGCACGGTCAGGCTCGATCCGGCGCTGGTCGAGAGGCTGCTGTCGTCGGCGTCGGCACTGCGCGATGCCATCAATCAAAGCGAACGGCAAGCGGCATGAGCAGGCAGAGCACCACCTCCCCCGCGCCACCGAACCCGTATCTGGTTCTCGGCGCCGCGATCGTCTTGCCGGCGAGCGGGCATGTCGTGCTAGGCGTGCCGGTGCGCGGCCTGCAGTTCCTGTTTTTCATGGTGATCCTGGCCTGGGTCACCGCCAAGATCGCGCCGCCGGATGCCAGCTTCATCGGCCGGCATGCCGGCGGCTTCCTGATCTATGCCCTGTCGATCCTGGATGCCTACAAGATCGCCCGCGTCCGCCATGCCAAATGGGTTCACAATGGCGGCAAGCGCAGCGATAGTGCGGCCGGCAGCGCCTGAGCCGATATATAACGACAGGAAAATTTTTTTCATACTAATTGAATTCCCGGGACTCATTCGATACATCTCCAAGGGAACAAATCTCGGAGCCTGACATGTGCGGAATCGTCGGACTGTTTTTGAAGGACAAGTCGCTTGAGCCCCAGCTTGGCGCGATGCTGTCGGAGATGCTGATCTCGCTCAGCGATCGCGGTCCCGACAGCGCCGGCATCGCCATCTATGGCGCGTCTTCCAATGAAGCCAAGATCACCATCCAGTCGGCCAAGCCGGAGCGCGATTTCCGCGGCCTCGACGCCGACCTCGCCAAGGCGATCGGCGCGCCGGTGAGCTTGGCTGCGAAGTCGACGCATGCGGTGGTCAGGACGACGCCTGCCAAGATCGACGAAGCGCGCGAGGCGATCCAGGCGCTGCGCCCCGACATCCGCATCATGGGCGCCGGCGACGTCGTCGAGATCTACAAGGAAGTCGGCTTGCCGGAAGCGGTCGTCGATCGGTTCGGCGTCCGCGAGATGACCGGCACGCACGGCATCGGCCATACCCGCATGGCGACCGAATCGGCGGTGACGACGATGGGCGCGCATCCGTTCTCGACCGGCGCCGACCAGTGCCTGGTGCATAATGGCTCGCTGTCCAACCACAACAATGTCCGCCGCGAGCTGATCCGCGAAGGCATGACATTCGAGACCGAGAACGACACCGAAGTCGCGGCCGCCTATCTCTCCTCGCAGATGGCGCATGGCAAGAACCTCGGCGAGGCGCTGGAAGGCACGCTGAGCGACCTCGACGGCTTCTTCACCTTCGTCGTCGGCACCAAGAACGGCTTCGGCGTGGTGCGCGATCCGATCGCCTGCAAGCCCGCCGTGATGGCCGAAACCGACCAGTATGTCGCCTTCGGCTCGGAATATCGTGCGCTGACCAAACTGCCCGGCATAGACAATGCGAAGGTCTGGGAACCCGAGCCCGCAACCGTCTATTTCTGGGAGCATTGATCTTATGCCGGCAATTAACCTCTCCAAGGCCGCGCGCGAGCCGGGCCAGGCATCGAGGGTCTTCGACCTGGCCGAAATGTCGCTGCGCGAGCTCAACCAGGCGCTGCACGATCTGGCTCCCGGTTCGAACGAGACCGCCTGGGAGGTACTGCATCCGCGCGGCAGCCATTCGGTCGCCGTCGGCGTCGACCAGCCGGTCGCCATCGATGTCCGCGGCAGCGTCGGCTATTATTGCGGCGGCATGAACGACGGCGGCACCATCACCGTGCATGGTTCGGCCGGGCCCGGCGTTGGCGAAAACATGATGTCCGGCCAGATCGTCGTCAAAGGCGATGCCAGCCAGTATGCCGGCGCCACCGGTCGGGGCGGGCTGCTGGTCATCGAAGGCAATGCGTCGTCGCGCTGCGGAATCTCGATGAAAGGCATCGACATCGTCGTCCACGGCAATATCGGCCACATGTCGGCCTTCATGGCGCAATCCGGCAACCTCGTGGTGCTGGGCGATGCCGGCGATGCGCTCGGCGATTCGATCTACGAGGCGCGGCTCTTCGTGCGCGGCAAGGTCGAAAGCCTCGGCGCCGACTGCATCGCCAAGGAGATGCGGCCCGAACACCTGGAATTGCTGCAAAACCTGCTCGACCGTGCCGGCGTGACCGGCGTCAAGGCGGCGGAGTTCAAGCGCTACGGTTCGGCGCGCACGCTTTACAATTTCAATATCGACAACGCCGATGCGTATTGAGGCAGCATGACCTATCGCAACCCGCCGACGACGCCGCGCAAATCCGCGACCTTCGACGACTATACGCTTTCCGAGATCCGCCGCGCCGCGGCGACCGGCATCTATGATATCAGGGGCGCCGGCGCCAAGCGCAAGCTTCCGCATTTCGACGACCTTCTGTTCCTCGGCGCTTCGATCTCGCGCTATCCGCTCGAAGGCTATCGCGAGCGCTGCGACACCAGCGTCGTGCTCGGTTCGCGCTATGCGAAGAAACCGATCGAGCTGAAGATCCCGATCACCATTGCTGGCATGAGCTTCGGCTCGCTGTCCGGTCCGGCCAAGGAAGCGCTCGGCCGCGGCGCGACGCTGTCCGGCACCTCGACCACCACCGGCGACGGCGGCATGACCGAGGAAGAGCGCGGCCATTCGAAGACGCTGGTTTACCAGTACCTGCCGTCGCGCTACGGCATGAACCCGCGCGATCTGCGCCGCGCCGATGCGATCGAGGTGGTCGTCGGCCAGGGCGCCAAGCCCGGCGGCGGCGGCATGCTGCTCGGCCAGAAGATTTCCGACCGCGTCGCCGAAATGCGCACGCTGCCGAAAGGCATCGATCAGCGCTCGGCCTCGCGCCACCCCGACTGGACCGGACCCGACGACCTCGAGATCAAGATCCTCGAATTGCGCGAAATCACCGATTGGGAAAAGCCGATCTACGTCAAGGTCGGCGGCGCGCGGCCCTACTACGACACCGCCCTTGCGGTAAAGTCGGGGGCCGATGTCGTCGTCGTCGACGGCATGCAGGGCGGCACTGCGGCAACCCAGGAAGTGTTCATCGAAAATGTCGGCCAGCCGACGCTTGCCTGCATCAGGCCGGCTGTGCAGGCGCTGCAGGATCTCGGCATGCACCGCAAGGTGCAGCTGATCGTCTCCGGCGGCATACGCAACGGCGCCGACGTCGCCAAGGCGCTGGCGCTCGGCGTCGACGCGGTGTCGATCGGCACGGCAGCGCTTGTCGCGCTCGGCGACAATGACCCGCGCTGGGAAGCGGAATACAACGAGCTCGGCACAACCGCCGGCGCCTATGACGACTGGCATGAGGGACGCGACCCGGCCGGCATCACCACGCAGGATCCCGAGCTAATGAAACGGGTCGATCCGATTGCGGCCGGACGACGGCTGGCGAACTATCTTAAGGTAATGACACTTGAGGCTCAGACAATCGCCCGCGCCTGCGGCAAGAACAGCCTGCACAATCTCGAGCCCGAGGATCTTGTCGCCTTAACGATCGAAGCCGCCGCCATGGCCGGCGTGCCGCTGACCGGCACCAACTGGATACCGGGCAAGAACGGCTTCTAAGACAAACCAAAATGCCAGTAAGCGAGGAATTATAATGGGGAACGATCTCGCCGCCTTCGCCAAGGAGAAGGGCGTCAAATATTTCATGATATCCTACACCGACCTGTTCGGCGGGCAGCGTGCCAAGCTGGTGCCGGCGCAGGCGATCGCCGACATGCAGCGGGACGGCGCCGGCTTTGCCGGCTTTGCTACCTGGCTCGACCTGACGCCGGCGCATCCCGACATGCTGGCCGTGCCGGATCCGGATTCGGTGATCCAGTTGCCGTGGAAGCCCGAAGTCGCCTGGGTCGCCGCCAACTGCATGATGGACGACAAATCGGTCGAGCAGGCGCCACGCAACACGCTGAAGCGGCTGATCGCCGAGGCCGCCGGCGACGGCATGCACATCAAGACCGGCGTCGAGGCCGAGTTCTTCCTGATCTCGCCGGACGGCAAGACGATTTCGGACGAATACGACACGGCGTCGAAGCCCTGCTACGACCAGCAGGCGGTGATGCGCCGCTACGACGTCATCGCCGAGATCTGCGACCATATGCTGGCGCTCGGCTGGGGCGCCTACCAGAACGACCATGAGGACGCCAACGGCCAGTTCGAGATGAACTGGGCCTTCGACGATGCTCTGGCGACCGCCGACAAGCATTCCTTCTTCAAATTCATGGTGAAATCCGTTGCCGAAAAGCACGGGCTGCGCGCGACCTTCATGCCGAAGCCGTTCCAGGGCCTGACCGGCAATGGCTGCCATGCCCACATCTCGGTTTGGGACAGGGACGGCAAGACCAATGTCTTTGCCGATAATGCGATGGAACTCGGCCTGTCGGCCAAGGGCAGGAATTTCCTCGGCGGCATCATGAAACATGCTTCCGCGCTTGCCGCCATCACCAACCCGACGGTCAATTCCTACAAGCGCATCAACGCACCGCGCACCATCTCCGGCGCCACCTGGGCGCCGAACACCGTGACCTGGACCGGCAACAACCGCACCCACATGGTGCGCGTGCCCGGCCCCGGCCGCTTCGAGCTGCGCCTGCCCGACGGCGCGGCAAACCCCTATCTGCTGCAGGCCGTGATCATCGCCGCCGGGCTCGACGGTGTCCGCTCGAAGGCCGATCCCGGCCGGCGCTACGACATCGACATGTACCAGTTCGGCCATACGGTCGAAGGGGCGCCGAAGCTGCCGCTCAACCTGCTCGACGCATTGCGCGAGTTCGACAACGACAAATCGCTCAAGGCGGCGCTGGGTGAGGAATTCTCGTCGGCCTATCTAAAGCTCAAGCAGCAGGAATGGAATTCCTATGCTTCCCACTTCACCCAGTGGGAGCGCGACCACACGCTCGACATCTGATCCGGAATTGTTGCACGCCCGGCGCGAAACAGGTTCATGAAATACTCGATCTTCTCCCTCGCCCGGGCGGCATTTTCCGGCCACAAGAACTGGCAGCGCACCTGGCGCGACGCCAGCCCGAAGAGCCACTACGACGTGGTGATCATCGGCGGCGGCGGCCATGGCCTGGCGACGGCATGGTTCCTCGCAAGCGAATACGGCATCAGGAATGTCGCGGTGCTGGAGAAGGGCTGGATCGGCTCCGGCAATGCCGGCCGCAACACCACCATCATCCGCTCCAATTACGGACTGCCCGGCAATACCGGCTTCTACGAGCTTTCGATGAAACTGTGGGAACGGATGGAGCAGGACCTCAACTACAACACCATGGTCAGCCAGCGCGGCGTCATCAATCTCTACCATTCCGACGCGCAGCGCGACGCCTACGCACGGCGCGGCAACACCATGCGCATCAACGGCATCGACGCCGAACTGCTCGATCTGGCGGCGGTCAGGAAGATGATGCCGTTCCTGAACTTCGACAATGCGCGCTTTCCGGTGCAGGGCGGCCTCTTGCAGCGGCGCGGCGGCACGGCGCGCCATGATGCCGTGGTCTGGGGCTACGCGCATGCGGCGAGCGCGCTCGGCGTCGACATCATCCAGAACTGCGAAGTGACAGGCTTTGTGCGCGATGCCAACGGCAAGGTGACCGGTGTCGAGACGAGCCGCGGCAAGATCGGTGCGGCCAAGGTCGGCATGGCGGTCGCCGGCTCCTCGTCGCGCGTCGCGGCGATGGCCGGCATGCGGCTGCCGATCGAAAGCCATGTGCTGCAGGCCTTCGTCTCGGAGGCGATCAAGCCGCTGATCCCCAATGTCATGACCTTCGGCGCCGGCCATTTCTACGTCAGCCAATCCGACAAGGGCGGCCTGGTCTTCGGCGGCGACATCGACGGCTACAATTCCTACGCCCAGCGCGGCAATCTGCCTGTCATGGAGGACGTCTGCGAGGGCGGCATGGCGCTGATGCCGATGATCGGCCGCGTGCGGCTGCTGCGCCAGTGGGGCGGCATCATGGACATGTCGATGGACGGCTCGCCGATCATCGACAAGACGCCGGTCGACGGGCTCTATCTCAATGCCGGCTGGTGCTATGGCGGCTTCAAGGCGACGCCCGGCTCCGGCTTGATCTTTGCCCATCTTCTGGCGCGCGACGAGCCGCACAAGGAGGCGGCGCGCTTCCGCCTCGACCGCTTCCGGCGAGGTGCGATGATCGACGAAAAGGGCCAGGGCGCCCAACCGAACCTGCATTGAAGGCTGGCTGAAGAGCATGCGCATTGTCTGTCCCTTCTGCGGCGAACGCGAACTCGGCGAGTTCACCTATCTGGGCGACGCCAGGCCGGTGCGTCCGGCGGCCGGCTCCTCCGAAGACGAGGTCTTCGACTATGTCTATCTGCGCGACAATGTCGCCGGGCCGATGAGCGAATACTGGTATCATGGCGGCGGCTGCCGGGCCTGGCTGAAGGTCGCCCGCAACACGCTGACGCACGAGATTTCGTCGGTCGAGCCGGCTGCGGGCGTTGGCGCCGCCAAGGTGGGCGCCTGATGGTTGGCCCTGCGCAGAGACACCGGCTGGAGAGCGGCGGTCTCATCGATCGCGCCGCGCCGCTGAGCTTCCGCTTCGACGGCAAGAGCTTTGCCGGCTTCCAAGGCGACACGCTGGCCTCGGCGCTGATTGCCAATGGCGTCAAGTTGATCGGCCGATCGTTCAAATACCATCGCCCGCGCGGCATCCTGACCGCCGGGTCGGAGGAGCCCAACGCGCTGGTCGAACTGCGCAGCGGAGCGCGGCGCGAGCCGAACACCAAGGCGACCACGGCCGAACTTTACGACGGGCTCGAGGCCGCCAGCCAGAACCGCTGGCCGTCGCTGCGCCACGATCTGATGGCGGTCAACCAGCTGTTTGCGCCGATCTTCGTCGCCGGCTTCTACTACAAGACCTTCATGTGGCCGGCGAAATTCTGGGAAGCGGTCTACGAACCGGCGATCCGCCGAGCCGCCGGTCTCGGCCGCGCCGCCGGCGTCGCCGATCCCGACCATTACGACAAGGCGTGGGCGCATTGCGACGTGCTGATCGCCGGCTCTGGCCCGGCCGGGCTCGCGGCGGCATTGGCGGCCGGGCGCAGCGGCGCCCGTGTCATCCTGTGCGAGGAAGATTTTGCGTTCGGCGGCCGTCTGCTTGCCGACGGCGGCACCATCGACAGCCTGCCGGCGGCCGAATGGATTTCGCGCACGCTGGCCGAACTCGCAGCACTCCCCGATGTCCGCATCATGAACCGCACGACATTGTTCGGCGTCTATGATGGCGGCACCTATGGCGCGATCGAGCGGGTCAATGACCACCTGCCCTCCCCGCCAGAGCACCAGATGCGCCAAAGGCTATGGCGGATCGTGGCTAGGCGCTGCGTCGTTGCCGCCGGCGCCATCGAGCGGCCGATCGTGTTTGCCGGCAACGACACGCCCGGCGTGATGGTGGCTTCGGCGATGCGGACCTATGTCGCGCGCTACGCGGCGGCGCCGGCAAAGAGGATCGCGCTGTTCACCAACAATGCGGATGGCTGGCGCACGGTCGAGACCGCGCTCGCCGCCGGATTGCAGATCGCGGCGGTCGTCGATGCGCGCCCGGACGTCTCCGCCGCACATCGCGCGCTCGCCGCCAAGGCCGGCTTTCCGGTGCTCAGCGGCTCGGTCACCGGGGTCGAAGGCGGCAAGGCCGGCGTCCGGAAAATCGCGATCTCGCTGACCGGCGGCGCACGTGCGGAAGTCGAAGCCGACGGGCTTGCCGTCTCCGGCGGCTGGAATCCGGCGGTCGGGCTGACCTCCTACCATCGCGGCCGGCCGAAATGGCAGGACGACATCGCAGCCTTCGTCCCGGACGGTGCGCCTCCGGGCATGATGGCCGCAGGCGCCGCCAACGGCGCCTTCGGGTTGGGCGACTGCCTGCGCCAGGGCTTTGCCGCAGGAGCGGCGGCAGCACAGAGGGCCGGGCGCAGCGGCAATGCCGGCACATCGCCGGTTGCCGACAGCGAGGCGTTTTCGCTAACGCCGCTCTGGCATGTCGCCGGCAAAGGGAAAGCCTTCGTCGATTACCAGCATGACGTGACCGCGTCCGACATCGAACTGGCGCAGCGCGAAGGCTTCGAGTCGATCGAGCATCTGAAGCGCTATACGACGCTCGGCATGGCCACCGACCAGGGCAAGACCTCGAACGTCGCCGGCCTCGCCCTCATGGCTGCGTTGTCAGGCAAATCCATTCCCGAGACCGGCACGACGATCTACCGCCCGCCCTATGTGCCGGTCGCTATCGGCGCCTTCGCCGGCCATCATCGCGACGAGAATTTTCATGCGACACGGTTGACGCCGTCGCATCACTGGGCAGCCGAACAAGGCGCGGTGTTCGTCGACACCGGCCTGTGGAAGCGCGCGCAATGGTACCCGCGCGCCGGCGAAAAGGACTGGCTGGAATCGGTCACCCGCGAGGTCAAGGCGGTGCGCTCCGGCGTCGGCTTCTGCGACGTCTCGACGCTCGGCAAGATCGACGTGCACGGTCCGGATGCCGGCGCCTTCCTCGACCGCGTCTACATCAACACCTTTTCCAATCTTGCCGTCGGCAAAGCCCGCTACGGGCTGATGCTGCGTGAGGACGGCATCGTCTATGACGACGGCACCACATCGCGGTTGGCCGAGGACCATTATTTCCTGACCACCACCACCGCCAAGGCCGGGCTGGTGATGCAGCATCTCGAATTCTGCCGGCAGGTGCTATTTCCTGAGCTCGACGTCCAGCTCACCTCCGTCTCTGACCAGTGGGCGCAATTCTCGATCGCTGGACCTAGGACCCGGGACCTGCTCCGGGAAATCGTCGATCCGGCCGAGGATCTGTCGAATGAAGGTTTTCCGTTCATGGGGGCGCGCGAGGTATCGCTTCGCGGCGGCACCAGGGCACGGCTGTTCCGCATCTCGTTCTCCGGTGAGATGGCGTTCGAGATTTCGGTTCCCGCCCGTTACGGCGACGCGCTGGTGCGCAATTTGATGCTGGCCGGGAAGCCATTCGGCGTTACGCCCTACGGCACCGAGGCGCTCGGCGTCATGCGCATCGAAAAGGGCCATGTCGCCGGGCCGGAGCTGAACGGCACGACGACGGCCGCCGACCTAGGCCTCGGCAAGATGATGTCGACCAAGAAGGATTTTATCGGCCGCGTCATGGCCGGGCGCGAGGCGCTGGTCGCCCCGGACCGGCAGGTCGTGGTCGGCATCAAGCCGACGGATAAGGCAAGCCGCCTGCGTTCCGGCGCGCATATCATTCCGAAGGACAAGACACCCGGTCCCGACAACGACCAGGGCTACGTCACCTCGGTCTGCTTCTCGCCGACGCTCGACCAGTGGATCGGGCTTGGCCTGGTCGAATGCGGCCGCGAGCGCATCGGCGAGATCGTCCATACGCATGACCCGCTGCGCGGCGAAGACTACGATGTCGAGCTGTGCAGCCCGGTCTTCTACGATCCGGATGGAGGGCGCCAGCGTGGCTGAGTTTTCCTGGATTGCCCGCAGTCCGCTGGAGCACGCGCTCGTCGTCGGCGCCCATGGCGCGCGCGGCACCGAGGCCGGCGTTTGGCTGACGGAAATCCGCAATTTCGACCTGATCCAGGTGATGGCGCGGCGCGGCAAAACGGCGGAGCTGGCAAAAGCTGCCCAGGCCCGTTTCGGCGTTGCCGCACCGGAAACGCCCAAGGCGGTCCGAGTTCCCGACGCTACGCTGATCTGGTCGGGACCGGATCAGTTCCTCGTCCTGTCCAATGCCGGCAAGCACGCGATCGAACCGCTGAGCCAGGCGTTCTCGCAATCCGCCTCGCTATCGGACCAGTCGCATGCGCGCGTCCTGATCAGCGTTTCGGGAGAAAAAGCGCGCTCGATGCTGGCCAAATTGTCTTCACTAGACCTGCACCCGGCGGCATTTCCGGTCGGCACCGCCGCCGCAACATCGGTCGATCACACCAGCATCAATCTCTGGCGCGGCAATGACTGGCCGGATGGACAGGCGGTGTTCAATCTCCTGGTGTTCGCGACGTTTGCCGGGAGCCTGTGGCACACGATGCTCGATGCCGCCGCGGAGTATGGCGTCGATATCCGGCATTCCGAGGAATTGGCATAGCCTTGGCGCGTCTTCCCTTCTCCCCTTGTGGGGTCCGAAGGACGGGACGAGACCCGTGGCTCGCCCCAGGGCGGTGGATCGGCGCGCAGCGCCGAGACGGATGAGGGGTGTTCCAGCGGAGTGAGAGGCTGGCGTTCCCTGGAACACCCCTCATCCGTCGCCTTCGGCGACACCTTCTCCCCCAAGGGGAGAAGGGATAGTGTCCTGAAGGTTCTGCAAAAAGTTTTGGAGAGAGAACGGCGCTTGCTCTGAAGGGCGAGCGGCCATGGCACGGTGGTGACGTTGCAATCACCGA